>LDXK01000001.1:0-249311 GCA_001443395.1 candidate division WWE3 bacterium CSP1-7 | reverse complement strand
ATCTTGGAGTGACATTCGGTGAAACCTGTTCCACCGAAGAAATCACTGGAATATTCTGCATCGTCGGGAAGTTAATCAATTATCTTTTGATAATCGTAGGAGCGGTCTCCCTGGTTATGTTTGTTGTCGGGGGTCTGCAATATATGATATCCGGCGGAGATGAAAAAGCACTAACCACTGCCAAATCCACTCTCACTTACGCTGTACTTGGTCTCTTTATCGTTCTACTCTCTTCGGTAATCGTAAGCACCGTCCTGTCCACAATTGGTTTTAAACCCTAGCTAAAAAGAAAACCCAGCTCACGGAAACCGCAAGCTGGGTAAAGTCACCTATCCTTCAATCTCTTTCGAGGGATCATCGAAATCACGATCGGCCGGACCTATCTTTTCCCAGTTCTCGTTCACGAACCAAGGGTAGATTTGTCCGTCCTCATCGAAGATTCCGATCTGCCAATTCCAAAACGGACTGGGATTAATGACGCCGTCTATTTCGTCAATCCTTACTCGAAGCCCGCATAGATCAGTTATCGAAACTCCTGGGAGGATCGTGCCCTGGAGTGAACATCCAGCGGGAAAATTCGTGGTGGAGTGAGCTTCGATAAGCATTGTGGCCGAATCTGGTTTTCCACCACACCACTCCATATCAAGTGCCCCAATGGGTGCTTGATCCTCCGGGCACTCCTCGAAATAAAGAGCGACAGGGTGCTCATTGTCGTCATTGTTCCTGATGTAGACGTCGTAGACGAGGAAATCGCGCTCCTCATCGTAGGAAACAAGACGCATGCGCAAGTCAAGCTTCTCCAAAACCTGCGCAAATTCAACAGCGACCCGATCGATTTCTGGTTGTCCCGCAGTTTCCTGACCAGCCCCTAAAGGAAGCACTCCGGGCCGCGACAGCCAAGATAAGCTTAGAAGCAGCGCGACAACAGACAAAACTGAGACTAAGCCAAGGAAGACAACAACCTTTACTCCATCCCGGTCTATCCCAGAATTTGGAGAGAGGGAGGGAGTTGGGCTCCGGCCCCGACCAGATGATGGCTGGGCCGTAGAGCTACGCCTAGACGTAGAAGGTAAAACCGTCAGACGAAGCACGACTGCGATCTCCTCGTCCAGGTATTGGAGAAGGATTCGTGCCTGGTGGATCTTCCCAAGTACCCAGCCCGGCGGAAGGTTAGCGGTATCAACCTCAACCGTAACCTCCAGGGGAAAGTCGGAATCGCCGGAGTTGGGTCGGGCACTTACTGTTGCCCAACCACGGCACTGCGATCCATCGATGTTCAGTCGTCCCTTAAGGGGGCCTCCGTGGTTCTCAACCACAAAACGCTTCTCAACCTTCGACCCGGCTGCGAGTTCACCAAAGTTCAAAGTCTTTGGCCGAACCTTCAGAACCGGAGGATCGGTAGAGAACTCGTTCCCAAAATGCGACACGTACTCGCGCTCATAGCCAGCTCTGCGAACAGGGTCGCTTAGAACCTCGTGAGCCTCATTGATCTCCTTCATCCTCTCCGTCGCCGAGGGCGACGGATTAAGATCCGGATGGTACTTCTTGGCCAAACCATTGTAGGCGGCCTTGATCACTTCCGGCTCTGCTTTAGGATGAACGCCCAAAACGCGGTAGTAATCCTTCATTTCGCCCTCCTTCCCTTCTATTAGGTTTTAACTAAACTATAGGATAGCACGAACACCGAATTGACGCAAATAAAAAGCCCGCAGCAAAACAGATGCGGGCGTTGGACTACTTTCCGGAACTCAACTGACGGTAACGAGAGACGCTTCCGTGGCCGAGCTGATGGACATCCAGGACAACCTGCGAAACCTTCTTGGAGACGGCACGGAAGAGATCCAGAATCGAGCTGAAGTTGGTATCCGCCGCAATCTGGTACCAGCTTCCCCCGGATTGCTTGGCCATTCGCTTGTAACAATCCTGCGGATCTGAGATTACGAAGACCAGGATTTCACTCCTGATGAGTCGGGCACCAAGGGCCTCGATGCGCGACCAATCGTTACGGGCGTGCTCGTCGGTGATGAGAATAAAGACCTGGACCGACCCGGGTCGGAATCCCAACGTTATCGCCTTCTCGATTGCTTCCGGTGACGACTCACCAAATCTCCCTCCCCCATAGTTTCGGTGAATGTCAGAGAGATACCTCTTTACCACTTCGATCTTACTGGTGAAAGGAGACGCATCAATCCTGTCACCCGGTACAGCAAGGTAACCATAGGAGACAACGGCAATCTGTTGATCAAGACCGAGACGAGCAAAATCATCGACGAATTCGGAACAGGTCTTCAAGAGCCCGTGGATCTTGCCACTCATCGATATGGTCGTGTCGATGATGAAAACCAAATCGACCAATCCTCCCGACCCCATCTCTTTGCCATCGATTGTAATGGAATTTTCCTTCTTGATTAAGGCTGGTTTCCCAACCTCTTTGCCGTCAATGGTGATCAAACCTTTGGACACGGAATGTCCCTCCCTCTCCCGATTGAGTTTTTACTAACCCATAGTTTACCATGGGATAGAAACGGGGTCAACAATTTAAGCCGTTCAATTCTGTTAAGATTTATCTGAACAATGCCGGATAGAATGCGTTTTCCTACGACCCCTGCCATCTTAGCGTTGCTTTTCCTGATCAGTGGATTAATCCTCAGCGTGGGGCCGGTGACGGCAGCAGAAATCCCAACCTGCCCGTTTATTAGGAAGGGTTCTCCCGCTCTTTCCTCCGAGGCAGCTAACGCTAACGCGGTCGGTGAAAACTACGGGTTGAGTATTAGCGGATGCATCCCAATGCTCCCAAAAGGTGGGAAAGCTCGGGCCCAATGCTTCGGTGTCTCTTTCAAAATCCCATATACAAATGACGAGGGGCAACTTACTCTAAGTAACCCAACTAACATGCCCGTCGAGCTTATCCGGGCCCGAACAATGACGCTATCGGGCGATCCCGAATCCACTGAACCGGGAGAGTTAACCGGCTCAATCCCAAAACTCCTTATGCCCGGCTACAAGCAAGAAAACGAGAACGGGAAGGAAGTGGACCCCAACCTCGCCTTGACAAAAGCCGAAGGACAGTTGGCTCAAGGATGGGTGGTCGAGAACCAAACCAATATTCAAGTGAGTGTCCATCCCGACCGCGGAGAATTGGAGATCGATGGAACCCACGCCCCCACCCAAACCAAACCTTACTGGGATGTTCGTACCGAAGGCCAAGAAGAAAAAATTCAAGTTGGAGAGGAGAACTACCAGCTAGAAGGGAAGTTCGGCGAGGTTGCTCCGCTCTACGACCGGTACGGTCTCCTGGCACAGGCCTTCTCTTTTCCCACCGACGAACCGTTGGAACTTCCCGATGTGAACTGTCCCGCGGAAAATTTCAGCCCCCGCCCCATCGTTCCTAAAGAGGGAGTTTCCTGGTTCCGCAAAGCTATCTGGCGCGCATTGGAAGTGATCGAACCCATTTCCGAGATAAGAGAATGCGACCTGACCGACATCGGCTGCATCGCAAAAATGTTTATACCTAGCATTGAAACTCTTACCGCTACGGGAGATTTGGATGTTCAGTCGAAGGTATCCTTAGCCGGGGGGGCTTGGGCAAATATGGCTGGCCCCAGTGGTGCTTTTGCTGCTCTCTTACCCCCGGAGACAATTTTCAAGTCCGAGGACAGCGAAGAATCGCGGGTGTCGTTTTCCCAGACGGGAGGATTGAGTGGTCTTTGGGAGGCGTTCAAAAGCGCCGTCGGCGCTACCTCCACTCTAAAAATTGCTTCCCTCGGAAACGTTGGAGAAGCTGTAGATTGCATAATCTATGGACTCACCGCCCACCCTGCCAACTGCGCGGACGTACTGATGAGCGGAAAATTCCTAGGTTGGCCCACCTACCACGGTTTCATCTTCCAGGGTCCAAAAGCCTCCTGCGCCAACTGCACTCACAGAGTGGTAGAGGCGATCGACATCGGTCCCGGACCCGGCGTGAGCATGGGAGATGCGGTTCTGGCAACCGTCGAGGGAAACATCCTGGCGACCGGAACCGACCCGATATACGGAAACTATATCGATCTCCAATCCGGCGACCCCGATGTCCCCACCATAATTCGCTACGGCCACCTTTCGGCAGTTTTCGTGGGAAAGGGCCAACCGGTTTCTCCGGGGAGCGTGATCGGAGCGGTCGGTGATACCGGAATGGGAGGAACTCATCTTCACTACGAATTCCGCCTAAGAGCCTTGGAGATGAGAGTTCCGTACATTCCCGATGACGGGGGCGGCGGTATTCGCGGGTGTCTCTTCCCCAGCTGCCCCAATATTCGCTGGTAAACCAATGACTCTCAACGACTTGAGCGGTTTTTTGCAAAGGAACAGAAAAAAGATTCTCCTCGCCATTCTTATTCTCTTGGTTGGGGGCGGAGCACTTCTGTTCTGGCAGTCCTCCCAAAAGAATGGGGAACCTGATCCGACCAACGGAGAGGAAGGAGAGGTTCCCACCTTCTCTTTTGCGGGAGACACCTGGAAAATCTCTGGACAGATAAATCTTGGCAAGCTAGCGGAGACCAGCCTTCCCCAAGAAACGGTGGTTTACAAGGTTAGTGAACAAAAAGAGAGCACCACGGAATCACAGGCCCAAGACATCGCCGAGCGGTTCGCTTTCGACCGGGAAATCACCAACCGCGTTTCCCTCCCTGGAGAAGAAAGGATGTTCGTTTTCGCACAGGACGAGGTAAATATGGCGGTGTTCAGCTACCCCCGAGAGATTCGCTACTCATTCAAAAATATAGTTGCCAAGACCAAAAACGTTTCCGGAAAAATCTACGACCAGGCCACCGCGATCCAGAAATCCAAAGAGTATCTGGAAGGAAAAGGCCTCCCCACCACTGACATCGTCTTCTTTGGTGTTCGCTACCTGATTTACGATGTGGAGGCGATCGTCCAGACCCAGAACCCTAAGAGGGCAAACGCGCTGGAGCTATCGTTTGTTCAGGCGGTCGCCGGTCAGAGTATTTTGGGTAAAACTATCTCCGAGCCCTTAGTAAGAGTGGTCTTTAATCGAGCCGGAACGGTCGTCTCTTTGAGTTACAAAGAGACCGACCAAACTTTCACCCAGTTTAAAATTGTTCCCCTGCTAAATTTCGCGGAAGCCACGGCAGATCTGGAAGGAAAAGGATTGGTAATCTCAATGCTGCCGACCGAGGCGGCGAAAGAGCGTTTCATCGAAACGGATGATCTGACTTCGTTCACTCCTCAAACGATTAGTCTCGTCTACTATCAGGTTCCGGGAACGGAATTCCTGATCCCGATTTATCTCTTTGAAGGAAAGGGAGCGATTTCCGATATCGAAGTTTACGCAAACGTCGCACTTTCCGCCATTAAACCTTAACCAACTTTACTTTGTGTACTGATCGGATACAGCCAAAACATAGGCGGCCGCTCGGACACCAATTCCGCCGGTACTACCGCTGCCCTCAAACAAGTAAACCGGATGGAGAAGAGCGCTGTCTGCCAACCTCACGTACACCAGCCGCACGCTTTCGGGGGTGAACTCGCTGAGGTTGGTGGATTCGGAGAGCGTCCATTCTTCGACATCTCCCATCGGGCGGATCGAAACTATCTGCGGTTCCGCCGCTAGGGCATCTTTGGCCTGCTCGAGGCTCAGGAGAGGAAAATTCTTATCGGCGGCGAAGGAGTAATCAAGGAACTGATAACTCAGGTAAACCACCCGTCCCGCCCTATCAAAAATCACGCGAATGGCGGAATCGGTAGAGCTCTCTCCCAGAATGTTGAGTCCGTTTACCGACCAGGAAAAATTAACCTCTGCGTATCTCGCTTCCGCGGCCGTTGTTTCGGCGGTGCGCTCACCGATCGCACTCAGATACCTAACGGTTGGGGAGAACGAGCCGGTATCAGGAAGTTTTTTTGCCGCCAAAAACTCCTTGGCCATCCCGATAACAGTGGCGCTGCCCGGCAGCGTCTCCGTACCACCCCCGCCCTCGCGGGTGTAGTGCAGCGCGCGGGGGTTGCTGGTAACGGTCAGCTCCTCCCCTTTTTTGGCAAAAACGTAGATCACGCCCAGAGGCGTTGCGACCTCTCCCGACGGAGAGAGAGATCCAAAACTCTTCGCCCACCCCGCAGCATCCGCTTGAGTAAAAGTTAGGCTCATTTTCTCAATCCGATATACCGTAGAGGACGGTGGAAAATCCGGCGCGGAGAGTTTGGAAAAATCAATCACACCCAATACTCTCCCCGGCACCTGAGAGAGAGTGAAGGACGGAATTTTTTCCTCTTCGGGAACCTCGGTTATCACTTCTCGCCAGATAAATCCCGCCGCCAAAGAAATGATAACCACCAATAACAGGGCTATCAAAAGTTTACGGCGATTACGCACAATAAATTCTTGGACGTCCGACAAGCTCATCTTTAAAAACACAAACCGCACTCACTGGCATCCGAACAGTCGCGAATACTCCCGTGGCTGCCAGTATCACGCGGGATATAAGGCTCAGCCATGGGCAAACTGCGGAACTCGTAGTGCAGGTGGGTGCCGGAAGAGTTGCCGGTGTTATCCACGGTCCCTACTTGCTGGCCGACGGTGACCTGGTCACCGCTCTTCACACTGGTGGTGGCCAAGTGGCCAAAGACGGCACTGAAGTTGCCATTCAGAGATGACAAGCGCACGTAGTTGCCGTAACCGTCGGGATCACATCCGTCCCCGGATGCCCAACACGCCGTTTGCACCACCCCATTGAAAGTCGCCCGCACTGCCGTTCCGGTGCTGACGGAACCGATATCGATCGCCTCGGTACCGCCGTGGGAGTAGGAACCATCCGGTCCTTGGGTGATGCAACCCTTTCCGACCGGCCAGCCGGTGGGAAGTACGACCGGAGGATTGCCAAAAATAACAATCCCGACGGATTCTTCGTTCGTGGCGGGTCCGGAGGAGGCAAAAGAAACCACGTTGCTCACCACCTCGTCCGTTTCGGTAAACGAGCTGGAACAAACCGCCACTCGTTCCGCCCCAGGAGCAAGGGCAAAATCGAAAGCTCCCGACCCCGTGCACTGCGTTTGGGAGAAAGTGAATTCGGAGCCGGTGAGAGTCACGGGGGAGATATTTTTGATCACGACTCGCCAGCCGATAGAATGCTGGCCGTTAGAGACCCGCAGGGGATTTTGATAGGAACAGCCGGCAGCGGTGTCGCACGCCTTCACCTCGATCTGCACAAACCGCTGCAGAGACGCGCTGCCCCCCTGCTCCCAGGGGTAGGGGATGTTGGCGAGAATGATCGAGAGCAAAACTACCAACCCTATCCCAAGAGCAATGGAGAAAGCGACAAGACCACCAATGGTGTAGGCCAGTATCTTAAGAGTCCCTCCTAGCGCTTTTAAAATAATGTCGCCGATGATGAAGTTCACAATCGCCGCGACAATCGGCCCAACTGGCCCAGTGACCGAGATTGAAAGACCACCCATAACAGCGAAAACCTTCTTAAGCAGACCGCCGAGAACGGGACCAATCTTCTGGATGAGGAACTTCCTGACATTTGCCACCTGGGATCTAACAAGCTTTGCTAGCCGCCCAGTTTGTCCGCCAAAAACTCTCTTAACCCCCTCTTTGATTAAGTTAGGCGGGTACAAATAATAACCCGCGGTGCCTTCCTTAAAGATGGCTTTTGTTGCTGCTTTCCAAACATATTCCCGAGCAACTTCCGAGATTCCCCCCTTCTTCCACGCCTTGAGAAAATCAAATACTCCGTAGTAAACCTGCTGACCCTTAAGCGTTCGGTAGAGTCGCGTGGCATCGGTGGAGATGCCGGGGTTAGATTTGACAAGTAACTCGAATTCCCTGGTTACGTCAGAAGGCGAAACCCCGCGAAGCTCAAGCCGTTCTTTAAAACCACCCAACTCATTCTTGATCCGGTTGCCAAGTTGATCAGCAAGATTCCAATCCCCAATCCGCGCCGCCTGAAAACTCTGCGAACGCAATGAATCAAGAATTCTGCGGGAAGTGCCTGACTCGGTAATTACATCGGCAATCGTAACTCCGTTGATGACCAAACCTGGGTTAGCGCTTGCGAGTTCACCCGCCCAAATCTCAATCAACCCCGGGTCGTCCAAGATACCCTCCTGTGCTCCCAACCGAGCAGTACGGGTCGCTCCCGCGGCCGAAGCCCAGTTCTCTAAACGGTAACTGGTCGAGGAGGGAAGTAAATTATTACCGGTATCCCGATCTTTAAACTGCTTTAGAACCGGACCAAGAACTCTATCGTTGTAGTACCTTGGGTCGATGTACCTCGTGATGTCGCTTCCGTATTCTCCAACGTATTTACTCAAAGCTCCAACGGTGCCAGCGACCGGATCCTGAAAAATCTTGGAGAGATTGAACGAAAGCCGGGCAATATTTCCCGGGTATAGCCCTTGGTAAGAAGTAGGCGGTGTCGCAATGTCTAGGGAGGATATGAGGTCCTTCTTAAAATTTTCCCCAACCTCGTTCGGAAGATTGAGCGCGTCAACGGCGGCGTAAGCCTCCTCCAAACCCTTAACAAGAGCGGCCTCCTGGGGGGGCGCGGGAAGAGTGGGTAGAGCGCGGCGGCGGCGCTGGCTCGGGAGGAAAAAACTAAAGATGTTTCCAGAAACAGCCATTGGTTAAATCTTAGCATCTTAAATTGACTATCAGTCTCTGTTTCCCTAAAATGAGAGCGAATGGGTAAATTAAAGTTATTAGTTCTACCACTGTTGGTATTTGTTTTGCTCGCTGTTAAACCCACCCCAGTGCAAGCGGCCTCCCTCATCGATGTTTGGGGCGACCTCAAGTGTGTAGCGGATATCAACTGCACAGTTGAGGCGGCTGGCGCTGCGGGGATTAATTTTCTATTCCGATCCGCCGTAGGTAAAGACGCCGACAAACTAACCGCGAACGATGTAAGCCAGATGGCTCGGGGAGAATGGGATAAGGGGATGGTTTCAGCCGTGGGAGAGATCGGCTCTCTCGCCTACAAAATACCGCCGACCGGTAATCATTTTGCAAACATAATCAAAAACACGCTCTCCAACAACATTCTTAATTCGAGAGCTAATGCGCAGGAGGGAGGGATCGGAACGGAAATACTGAGCCCAATCGAAACATTCTGGAAAAGTACAAGGAACGTGGCCTACGGTCTTTTCGTAATTGTGATGATCGCAATCGGATTCATGATTATTCTCCAGAGACAGCTACCAACCAGAACCGTGGTGACGTTTACCTACGCTCTACCGCGCATTCTCGCGGGGCTGGTTCTAATCACGTTTTCTCTCCCGATTATCGCACTAATTTTCGATATCTTCGCCGTTTTTGCCAGCTATCTCGTATCCAGCATTGCGGTGCAAACGGTTATCCAAAATATTACCTCGGCCATCGAGGTTTCGGGAGGGGCCGCAGAACTTGTCGGCGGGTTACCGACCCTACTTGCTGGGCAAATTATCGGGAGGGTTGTGAATTTGGGTGCGTCGGGCCTAGTTCAATTGATCCTAATGACCATCTTAATACTGGGAGGAATAGTTCTTTTCGTCCTAACAACAATTAGGCTGCTCTCCGCTTACGTTTTTATTCTCTTGAACACAATCTTTTCGCCGCTCGTTATTCTGTTCGGATCCCTTCCCGGGCAGGAGGGTACCATCACTGATCTAGGAAAAAAGCTTATCGCCAAAACGCTGGTATTTCCGCTGATTCTATTTTTCTTCATCTTGGCTCTGTTCTTCGCTGCTCAAACCGTTTTTCCCGCCACTACCTTCCTAAGTGGAGGAAACTTTAAGGAAGTGGTCGGAGAAACAATACTTTTCAGTACCTCGCTTTTGGGACCGATCCTGACACTATCGATGCTCGTTGCGGCCTATAAAGCCCCCGGTCTCCTCGAGGAAGGTCTGGGTTTAAACAAACCGAGAGGGAAAAAATAAAAAACCCCGAGTAGATTATACCCGGGGCTGAACTCGTCACTTCTTGATCAGATACACCGCAAATAACACCAACGAAACTCCGCAGGAGACCGCTACCAAACCGTATCCCGTCGCCGTTTTAAGAACGTCGGGAGATTGTGAAACAATCGAAACGATCACAACCAGGATGGTAGCTCCCGAGAAAACGAAAAACGCATTCAAGGAGAACATCACCCCGATGATCGCCGCGGCTACCCCCAGAGAACTCTTCTTTTTCTTCTCCTTCCCGTCCTGGTTCTTTTCGGCGGTGACCGCCTGAGGAGTAGGTGCAGGAGCTGGAGCCTCTTGTTTCTTCTTCCGCTTCGGCCAATGCTTCTTGAGGAAGAGGAAGAAACGCTTGAGCGCGGACTTGCGCTTGCGGGGAGGGGACTTCTTGGCATGTCGAACTTTGCTCGAGCGCTCAGAACGGACCGTGTTCCGGGAACCAATCAGGAACCCCAAAAGTACGGCCAGAACTACGACCATCAGAGCAACGATTGCCAAGATGGCGCTGAAGAACAACTGATCCGACATCATGCCTCCTTCCCTCTTAGGGGAGATTTAGTTGTTAATAGCTATAGGATAACATAGAACTAAGAGAAAATCAACTCTAATTTCCTGATTAATCCCGAAATTTGATAATCTAATCTAGGGTATAGGGTGTAGGGTGTAGGGTGTAGGGTATAGGTTTAAGCTTGGATCTGTCTATACTAAACCCTGAACCCTAATCCCTAGTCCCTAGCCCATGCCTGAAGAACCGCTCACAACCAAACAGCACGCCGTTCCCCAGCAGGTTTTTGGGGTCCAGTTCAAGCTGATCGGTGATCTCACTATCCGCCAGTTCGCCATCCTGGCGATCTGCGGGTTCTTCGCCTTTGCCATTTTCTCCTCCGGTCTTTTCCTCCCGTTCCGTCTCCTTATCTCCATATCTCTTGTTCTCTTCGGTGTTGCCTTCGCTCTGATACCCTTTCAAGACCAATCGCTGGATCAATGGATCACTGCTTTCTTCCGGGCAGTTTACTCTCCCACCCGCCGGATGTGGGTTAAGAGCACCGCGCCGGCCGAATTTTTGATTTTGGAGATGCCCAAATTCACTAGAGTGAGCGGGCCGGAAATCAGTCCAGAAGAATCCCGCCGCCGGCTGGAAACTTACCTCGGTGGAATCCGCGAACAAAAAGAGCTCAATCCTTTGGATCTGGCGGAAGAACAGTACCTGGGATCCATCCGCAGCCTCGCCCAAACCATGGTGACCCCGGCCGCCCCGGCGTTTGTCCCGGCTCCCGTTCCGGTCGCTCCGCCGACCGCGGCGCTAACCCTGGAAGAGGTGATGGCCGCTCCGACTGTTTCGCCAGTCGCCCCGAGCGAAGTCGAGGGACCGCCTCCTCCTCCACCAGCCCCGCGGCTGAGATTTGTGGAGGCGACCAAAATCATCGAACGGGCTTCTCTGGCTTCTCAGGTCAATTTCGCCGAACCGGTCTACAAAGTCCAGCGGGGGCGGGTCGCCAGTTATTTCGCCGCCCGCCGCAACACCCGGGTCGGCCGCCGCTTAACGCCGCTGGCTATCGCCGGCGAGATGGTTTACGCTCCCGCCCGAGAACAGATCATCGCCCCGGAACTTCCGACGGCACCGGCCCTGGCAACTGTGACGGTGGAACCGATCGCCCCGCCCCCTCCGTTGCCGCTTCCGCCCGTTCCCGAAGTGGAGGAAATTCCACCCGCTCCAGTAGCTCCGCCCCCGCCTCCTCCCGCGCCGCTGCCTGAGCCCGAACCGATACCGGAACCGACTCCACCACCGGTGGTAGTTCCGTCGCCGCCCGAAGAAAAACCCACACCTATTCCTACTCCTATTCCTTTTCCTACAGCTCCCCCTCTGCCCAAACCCTCGGCGGCGCCGCCGATCGCTCCACCCAAAGCCGGGGAGAACATCATCGCCGGTGTAGTTTTCGATCCCCAGGGCGGAATCCTCGACCAAACTCTGGTGGTGGTCGAGGACGAAAAGGGCAACGTCGTCCGCGCCATCAAGACCAGTGAACTAGGTAAGTTCGTCACCAGCCCGCTCCCCAATGGGAAATACGCGGTCCGAGTCCCGAAAACGCCGTTTTCCTTTGCTACAATGAAGGTTGAGTTAACAGGAAAGGAAATGGAAGAGTTGGAGATAAGGTCAAAATAGCCATGGTAAAAACCAAACCACCCAAAACTCAAGCCACCACCCAGGAACACCTCGACATTCTCGATATCCAAGAGGATCTGATCCTGCTGAAAAACGGCAACGCCTCTCTTGTTTTGGAGACCACTTCCGTCAACTTTGACCTGCTCTCCGAACGGGAGCAGGATTCAATGATCGGGGCCTACGCCTCGATGCTCAACTCCCTCTCTTTTCCCGTCCAAATTCTGGTCCGCTCTCGGAAGCTCGACCTCTCCAGCTACCTGAAATGGATTGACGAGCAGGCCGCCATCACCACCCAAGCCAATCCCTATCTCCGGGAGAAGATTACCTCCTATAAGGAATTTATTGCCTCCCTCGTCCAGAAAGGGGAGGTCCTGGACAAACGTTTCTACATCGTGATCCCGCACTTTGAAGCGATCTCGGTTTCACGCCCTTCTTTCCTGGATTTTCTGTTCGGCAAAAAGCCCCAAGGTCCGCGGATCAACAAGGCCGCGATCCTGGAAAGAGCGAAGGTTGATCTGGAGCCGAAGCGCGACCACCTCCTCAAACAGATGGAGAGGTTGGGGATCAAATCCCGCCAGCTCACCACTCCTGAACTGATCGGCATGTTCTACGAAATCTACAACCCGGAGCAGGCTCGCTACCAGCACATCGCCGGCGGCGCGGGCAACTACACCTCGGTGATGGTTGAACCGGCGGTGGGAGGAGAACAATAATGACAGAACAGCCCGGAGTCTACGCCCCGCCTCCCGTTCCCGTTCCCGCCGGGGCACCCGCGACCCTGCCGCAGCTCGCTCAGACCATCGCGGCCGGAGCGGTCTCGGTCCAGGACATCATCGCCCCGCCTTCGATCGATGTTGACTTCAACCACCTCAAGATCGGAGAGACCTTTGTCCGGACGATCTTTGTCTCCGGATACCCCCGCTTCGTCGGCGCCAACTGGCTCTCGCCGTTGATCAACTTCAACCACACCCTCACCCTGTCGATGTTCTACTACCCGGTCGAATCGCGGGGAGTTCTCGACGACCTTCGTCGAAAGATCGCCGAAATGGAAGCCACCGTCAAGGAGAACGAGAAGGGAGGACGGGTCGCTGATCCCACGGTGGAGGCCGCCCTCGAGGACGCCCGCTCCCTCCAGGAACAACTGGTGAAAGGAACCGAACGCTTCTTCCAATTCTCCTTCTACATCACTATCAGCGCTGAATCGATCGAGGAGCTGGACGCGGTCACCAAGAAAGTGGAATCAACTCTCGGCTCCCTTCTGCTCCTCTCCAAGCACGCCACCCTCCGGATGGAAGAGGCCTTCCAATCCACCATTCCCACCTGCTTGGACAAGCTGAAAATTATGCGGAATATGGACACCACTTCGATCGCGACCACCTTCCCGCTCACCTCTTCGGAACTGACCGCCAACGAAGGAATTCTCTACGGCATCAATGAGCACAACGGTTCGCTGATCATCTTCGACCGCTTCTCGCTGGAGAATGCCAACACCGTTGTCTTCGCTAAGTCCGGCGCCGGCAAATCCTACATGGTCAAACTGGAGGCGATCCGTTCGCTGATGTTCGGCACCGAAGTGATGGTGATCGACCCGGAAAAAGAGTATGAACAGCTCTGCCGGAGCATCGGCGGCGACTTTATCACCTTCTCGCCGTCCTCGCCGTCCAAAATCAATCCTTTTGATATGTCGGGAACCTATGAAGAAGGGGAGAATGAGCTGGCGCTGAAGGTTCTCTCTCTGCACACTCTCTTCAAAGTCATCATGGGCCAACTCGCTCCCTCCGAGGATGCCCTGATCGATCGAGCCCTCCTGGAAACCTACGCCGGCAAAGGAATAACCCAAGACCCAACGACCCACCAGAATCCCGCCCCGGTGATGACGGATATCTACGAGGTGTTGAAAAGAAGTCCCGGCGGCCAGCCGTTGGCCGACCGGCTCGAGCAGTACGTTACCGGTTCACTGAAGGGGATTTTTGACCAGCCCTCCACCGTGGACATCCGCAACACCTTCACCGTCTTCTCCACCCGGGACCTGGAAGAGAAGGTCCGGCCGGTGGCGATGTACATCATTCTCGACTTCATCTGGAGCCGGATCCGCCGCGAGATCAAGAAGCGGGTTCTGGTCGTCGACGAGGCCTGGTACCTGATGCAGCACCCCGACTCGGCGGTCTTCATGTACTCCATCGCCAAGCGGGCCCGCAAATACTACCTGGGCCTAACCACCATCACCCAGGATGTGGCGGATTTCCTCCGCTCCGATTACGGCAAGGCGATCGTGACCAACTCCTCGCTCCAGATCCTCCTCAAACAGCACCCGGCCGCGATCGACGAAATCACCAAAGTCTTCTATCTGTCGGAGGGAGAGAAGCGGATTCTCTTGGCGGCGAACGTCGGAGAGGGGCTCTTCTTTGCCGGCCCGAACCATGTTGCAATGCAGGTGGTTGCCTCGCCCGATGAACACCCGCTGGCAACTTCCTCGCCGAAGGAAATTCTGGCGATTAAAGAAAAGCTGGAACAGGAGGCAAGAGAGAAAGGGCTACCAACCGAGGTCCCTCCCGCCGCCCCGGCCGTTCCGCCCGCTCCTCTCGTTCCCACCGTCTAACCAATGGCTTTTGAACAGCTCGGCCAATCCCTGGATCATCTCACCCGTCGCAGTCCCATTCGTTCCGCCGTGACCGCTCTGAAAGTGGAACAGGAAACCAAAAAACACCTACCGCCATGGGCGAGAATGATTTCTTTTCGCGAGGGGCGCCTGCTCATTGGCACACCCTCGCCGGCCCATTCTCAAGAGATCTTTCTGCAGTCCCGAGAGCTAAAGATAAAAATCAACGAAGGGCTGGGAGGAAAAGTTGTGGAAGAAATAAGGTACAGGATAAGAGATTGGGAAAGCGAGCGAAGAATTAATCTTGTAGCCGGACCGGCATAATCACGTGCCGGTAGTTTTTGTCTTTGGGAGAAGTCAGCAGAACCGGATCCAGGCTGGAGTTCATCGCGAGCGTCACATCCTCATCCAGCAACGCACTTAGAGCATCGCTCACATAGTGGGAATTGAAGGCAATCATCCCCTTCTTCCCTTCACCGCTGATCGGAATCTCCAAGCGGGCCTCTCCCTGCTGGGCTTCCTGGGAAGAGACCTCCAAAATTTTCTTCTGCGGATCAAAATTGAAAACAATAATCGTGGTGCCGGAGTCTGAGAAAACCGAGGTCAGCTGAACGGCCTTAACCATCTCCTCTTTGGAGAAGGAAATTTTGGTCTCAAAATTGCCTGGAATAATCTGCTCGTATTCGGGAAATTCCCCTTCCAGCACCTGGGAAAGAACCAAGAAATCGGGAGCGTTAAAGAAGAGCTGGCCTTCCTCGGCCAGGCCAATTTCAACCTCTCCCTCAACCAAGCGAGAAACTTCCCCCAGTGACCGGGCCGGCACGACCGCCGTCAGCCCTTCCCCGGCAATGGAAATTTTCTTTTCTCCCAAACGGAAACCGTCCACTCCGGCCAACACCAACGTTCCTCCTCCCAGCTTCAGCAGAATTCCGGTCAGGATCGGCCGGGACTCATCCTGCGCCGCCGCAAAAGAAACCTGGGTGACCGCTTCCTTAAAATCTTTTGCCGGAATCTTGAAAAGAGCTTTACCGGGAGAAGCCAGATTCGGAAATTCGGCGGCGGGCATCCCATTGATTTTGGAAGAAAAACTCTCCGCCGAAATGGTCAGAATATCTTTTTCGGCTTTAAGCGTTACCTTTCCCGGAGGAAGATTGGTGATCAGAGATACCAGCAATCGGGCGGGGACTGTAATTGCGCCTTCGGTGGAAACCTTGGCGCCCACCTTCGTCTTGATCCCGGTCTCCAGATCGGTGGCGGCTAGGTGGAGAACCGCCTTTTCCGCCGTCAGGAGAACATTCTCTAAGATCGGCAGAGCCGATTTCGCCGAAGCCACTCGCGCCACTGCGGTCAGGCGGGGAAGCAAATTTTCCTGGAGAACGGTAACATCCATAATTTCTTTTTACTTTTTACTATCAACCACGGGCTTTTCTCCCGGCACCACAACCACGTGCCGTTCCCGGTCCTCACCTCGACTCTCGGTAAAGACTCCTTTCTCGTCTTGGAGAGTGACATGAATAACCCTTCGTTCCACCGCCGGCATCGCCGGAAAGGCCACTTCCTTAAGCAGAAAACGGGCTTTGTCCGCGGCTTCGAGCGCGCGGCGGCGCAACTCCTCTTCCCGCTGCTGGCGATAGCCACCGGCCTCCAGAGAAAATGGCTGGAACTCCCCGACTTTGCGCATCAGCATCACGCCCAAGACCGCTTGGAGAGCATTCAAAGTTTGGCCGTGGAAGCCGATCAGAAAGGAGCTGTCTTCGGGGTCTTCCGGCTTGAGGTCAATCAAAAGCCGCCCTTCCTCTTCCTTAACCTGAATCTGGGAGGGGATTCCCATCTTTGTTAAAAGCTCTTCACTTGTTTCGGTAAGAAATTTTTGCGCTTTCATTTTCGTCTCTTTGGAAATGCTAGGTCGTTTCTCCGGCCGTTAAATTTCCGAAGAGCAGAAATTTCTAGGTCGTTTCTCCGGCCGTTCATCGGGGTCGCTTCCAATCTAACACACCCTCACGAACTTTTGGAACGCATGGCCAACCACTGCTGGGGGATCTGCAGAAGGGTGGAGACAAACCAGTAGAGCATCAAACCGGCCGGGAACTGCAGCCCCAAGAACAGGGTCAAGATCGGAAAGAGGAAAAGATTCTGCCGCTGCAGGGCAGAGGCGAAATCTTCCTTTTTGTCCTTGGCCTCATGAGCAACCTTGTGCTCCTGCGAAACCGCCGGCAGCATCATCTTGGAGAGGACAAACTGGGAAACCGCTGCCAAAACCGGAAGGATAAAGAACGGATCCTTGACGGAGAGGTCCCAGAAGAGAAATTGGTGGTTGAGCCCTCCATCTTTTAGATTGGAGATGAAGACCTGATAAAGCGCGATCAGGATAACGAGCTGCAGCAGCTGGGGGAGGCACCCGGACAGGGGATTCACTCCCTTCTGCTTGAAAAGTTCCATCTGGGCCGTTGCCAATTTCTGGCGATCGCCTTTGTATTTCTCTTTTAAACGATCCAGCTCGGGCTTGATGTCCCGCTGGATCCGCATTGATTTCAAGGAAGGAAGGGTGAGGGGAAAGAGAATAAGCCGCAGGGCCACCGTGAGCGCGATGATCGCCAATCCTAGGTTCGCCCCGAGAATGTTATAGAAGAAGTGGAGGGCCGTGGTCAGCGGTGTGATGAGAAGGACATCCCAAATATTCATGATTTGACAATCTTAGCATCTCGCGCCTTTCCAAGATCAGGAACGGGATCAAAACCGCCTTTTGCGAAAGGGTGACAGCGCAGGATCCGCTTAAATCCGAAGAATAGGCCCCGCCCCGACCCGTACCTTTCAATCGCCTGACGGGTGTATTCGGAACAGGTGGGTTGAAAGCGGCAAGCGCCCCCGAAAGCCAACTGCCCCCAGGCCCCGTGGTCCGGAGAAATGGTGCGCTGGTAGAACCGGATCAGTTTGAGCAAAAGTGCTTTCACCATAATACCCCCGCTCTTTTTAAGGTCTGTTCGACCGCTTGGCGCAGGACTTGAGAGTTGGCCCCCAAGGCGGGCTCTCGCACCCAAAAGGCTCCCCAGGTGCCGCCCCTGATTGCCGGCAGAAATTCTTCTATCTGCGCCCGCAGAATTCGCTTCAGCCGATTCCGACGGGTCGCCAGCTTGCTGACATGGGTGGAAACGACGAAACCGAACCGCACCGGATCTTTCTGATTGGAGAGAAGAAAGAGATTGAAGAAAGGAGTTCCGTAGCGCTGGCCATCCCTCTTCAACCGGCGAAAATCAAACTCGGCCGAAAGGCGATTCTCCCGAGGGAGCATTAGGAAGGAACGATGGCGCGGCGCCCTTTGAGACGGCGGCGCTTCAAAACCGCTCGGCCGCCGGAAGTTTTCACCCGCCGCCGCCAGCCGTGAGTCGTAATTCTTTTGTTTTTGTTGGGCTGAAATGTTCTTTTTGGCATGAGTAATTTTACTACTCCTTATATTATAAGCCGTAGATCCGCCTTTTGGTTCTCTCTGGGGCCACCGCAGGAATCTCGGCCCCACTATAGCACACCCCAAATCTTTTCTTCACCCCCTTGACACACCCCGGTGACTTAACCTAGTTATTAACTTACGCATCTTCCCTGTCTTCTCTCGCTCCCCGCCCACCTGTTTATCTAATTGAAGAAACAAAATGAATTATAAAGAAACCTGGCAAAGTGTACTTACATTCTTGGAACGCGATCTCTCCAAAGGGGTAATTGCTACTTTTTTTGGGACCGCGGAATTGGCCGAAATTGGGGAAGGGCGGGCGCGAATCCTCTGCCCAAATCGAATGGCGCTGGAGCAACTGCGCGCCCATCAATCCCAACTGGCGGAGGCCTTCCGGACGGTTTGCGGTGAAGACCATCAATTTTCTTTTGAGATCAAACCGCTGGTGAACACCCTTCCCCAGGACCCCGGAACACTGTTTCATCACGCCCCTCCCAACGGATTGGCGGATTCCTACAGCTTTGAGAATTTTGTGGTTGGGATCTCCAACCAGCTGGCGGTGGGCGTCGCTCGAGCCGTCGCGGAACAACCGGGAGCGCTTCACAACCCGTTCTTTGTTTATTCGGGAGTGGGTCTCGGGAAAACGCACCTCCTTCATGCCGTGGGAAACTCGATCAAGGAAAGGATTCCGGACGCGCGGATCATCTATGCTTCGGCCGAGCGGTTCACGACCGAGTTCATTCGTTCCATTCAAAGCCAGCAAACGGCGGCGAGTTTTCGGAGAAAATTCCGCAGCGTCGACGCCCTCCTGATCGACGACGTCCAGTTTCTGGCCTCCCGCACCGCTTCCCAGGAAGAATTCTTCAACACCTTCAATGAACTCTATCTCGCCGGAAAGCAGATTGTGATCGCCTCCGACCGGCATCCCGCCGAGATCCGCGACGTCCAGCAGCGGCTGGTTTCCCGGTTTGCGGGCGGAATGATCACCGACATTCAAGAACCGGACTTGGAAATGCGCCTGCAGATTCTCAGAAGAAAGGCCGCCGACCAGCAGGCCCAGGTTTCGGAGGAGGTCCTTCTCTCCTTGGCGCAGAAGATCGAGGGCAGCATTCGCCAGCTCGAAGGGGCTCTCCACCAACTGGTGGCGGTGGCCCGCGCCCAGCAGGCGGCACCGACGGAGGAGCTGCTGAATGCGGTGGTCAAAACCACCATGCCGGTCAACCCCTTCATAACTCCTTCGGATATTATCGGAAGTGTTTGTCGGGCCTACCGCATCACGGCCGAGCAGCTCTGTTCTCCCAAACGCTCCCGAGAAGTGGTTCTTCCTCGCCAAGTGGCGGCGCATCTTCTCCACCAAATCAGCAAGGCCTCCTCAAACCAGATCGGGGAGCTTCTGGGAGGAAAGGACCACTCCACCATTCTGCACGGCTTGGGGAAGATTGAAAAACAACTGGCGACGGATGAAATCCTCAAGAATCAGGTAGAATCGATCCGTGGGGAAATTTTGGGGAAGAATCGTTGAAAAAGCAAAGAAGTTCCGTCGCTCTCCCTTTTTCCCCAAACCAACCTCTATTTATCACCAGTTTTTCCACAAGAGAAATTTTCAGAATATCTGGAGAGAAATAGACTTTTCCACAGGTAAACTGCCTGCCATACTGGTACTATTATTCTCTTTTATTATTCTCGTATTTCCGAACAACCTTGCCAAACACTTTGTCCTACCGCAGAGCTATGTTCTAGGTTTGCTAATTGATTATCTTTCTCCGGCCATCTATCTCACTGAAATTCTAGTGGCGTTGCTGCTGCTCTTTAGTCTGCGGCGCCTTCTCAAACAAAAGCTTAAGCAGCCTCGAAAAACCTTCCTGATTCTGGCGGGAATTTTTTTGATGGCGCTTTTGCCTTCGGTTTGGCAAGGTGCGACTGCACTCACCACCAGTGGAGGTTTTTCTTTAATCTCTCTCTGGCGCTGGTTGGAGCTGGCACTCTGGTTGGGTTTTGGATTTTGGGTGGCAACTTTCATTTCGAAAAAAGGAAAGAAGACCCTTGTTCTTCTGCTGGGAATCGCCGTCGGTTGGGTTTCCCTGCTGGCTCTCGGCCAGTTTCTTACCCAACACTCCCTCCTGGGTTACTGGTTTATGGGTGAGCCGAATTTGAGCCCCTCTCTAGGGGGAGTGGCGCTGGGTTCCTGGGGAGGAAGAGAGGTTCTTCGGGCCTACGGAACTTTTCCGCATCCCAATGTTCTGGGTGGAATTCTGAGCGTGGTTTTGGTTTGGCTGGCGGCGCGCAAGCGCTGGTTTGGTTTCGGGGTCGGCTTCGCGGCCGTGGTCGCTTCTCTGTCTCGAACGGCCTGGGTATCCCTGGCTGGGGGTCTAACCTCCCTGCTGTCCGGATTCCATTCCTTCCTTCTCTGGGGTGATCTCTCCTTTAGCCGGCGGTGGGAACTCTTGGAGAGTGCCGGTCGAATGATCTCTTCTTCCCCGCTGGCCGGAGTGGGGTTGGGTCAATTTACCAGTGTCCTACCCGAGTTTGGCCTCCCCTCCGGCCTCTCTCTATTCATTCAGCCGGCGCACAATATTTTTGCCCTGATTGCGGCGGAGAGCGGGATTCCGGCCCTGCTGGCCTTTCTTTTCCTGTTGGCCGCCGCCTTCCGCCAGACCCTTCGGCAGAAGAACCGGTTGATAACGATCGCCCTGCTTCAGCTGGTTTTTCTGGGGTTCTTCGATCATTATCTCTATACCTCGCCTCAAGGCCTCTTTCTTTTTTCCTTGATTATGGGACTTTCCTTTAGTTATTCTGATAACTAATGGAAGACTTTCCTGCTTTGCCACCCGTCAGTTCGCCGCCGATTCCTGTTCCTCCTCCCGGTCCTGCTCCGGTGATTCCTCCCGTGGTACCTCCACCGCCTCCACCGACTCCGCCCGTTCCGGAATTACCGCGGCCGGTACCATCTCCGCTCCCTTCTCCGTTGGCGGCTCCTCTCCCGCCGCCGCTGCCGCCGCCTCCTAAGCCGAGTATCCCCCCACCCTCCGCCTCACCTTTTCCATTAGCCGGGGGACCAAAACCATTCGGGCCACCCCCACCCCCACCGCCCCCCACTGCGCCCCCGGCGCCTCTGCCGCCGGAAGCTCCGGCCGGAAATCTGATTGAACGGCTGCGCGGGCTGATCCGGCCGCTAGTGATCCTGGGGGTCGTGATTATCCTGGGGATCGCCGTCGTCAGTTTTGCCAGTTTGGATCTCTCCCGCCTTCCGTTGATTGGCGGATTGTTCCAAGGGGGAGAAGTAACCTTGGCCTACTGGGGACTTTGGGAGAGTCCCGAAGTGGTTAATCCGCTGATCACTTCTTTTATTGAGGAGTACAAGAAAGAAAATCCGCGGGTAAATCTCACGATTAATTACGAAAAGCGTTCCTTCGGCACGCTCGAACAGTACCGGGAAACCCTGTTGACGCGCCTCCAGCAAGGAACCGGACCGGACATTTTCCGTCTCCACAACTCTTGGGTGGGGGATTTCTCCACCGAGATCGCTCCTCTGCCGGCGGAGGTCCTCTCGGAACAGGACTACGCTCTCCGTTTTTATCCGGCGGCGCTTGCTTCCGCTAAGGTCGGGACGGAGATCTACTCCGTTCCGTTGGAATATGATGGCCTGGTTCTTTTCTACAACAAGGCTCTCCTCAAGGGAGTTGATGTGCCGGAAAAAATCAAGACCTGGGAGGACTTTCGCCGCGAAGCGGTCAAGCTCACCACCTGGAAAAACAACGACGCCAACGAAGGAGCAATTCTCAAATCCGGCGCCGCTTTTGGGACGGCCAACAACATTTCCCATTCCGCTGATATTCTCTCTCTGCTGTTGGCCCAGAGCGGCGTGGATCCGCTGACGGAGCTCAACACCCAGGCGGCGGCCGATGCCCTCACCTTCTACACGAACTTTTCGAAGGTGGACCGGGTTTGGAACGAAACTCTGCCGTTTTCGATCAACGCTTTCGCCAACGGCCAGGTGGCAATGATCGTCGCCCCGTCCTGGCGGGCGCTCGATATCGCCGCGCTGAATCCCGATCTCGGATTCGCCGCCTCTGCTGTTCCCCAGCTTCCGGCCGCAACGGAGGGGGGAGTACACTGGGGGACTTTCTGGACGGAGAGCGTCAGCGCCGACACCGAGCGCAGTGAGATCGCCTGGGCATTTTTGGAGTATCTCACCCGCGAGGACCAGCAGCGCGCTCTCTACGCCGCCGAGGCCCAGAATCGGCCTTTCGGCGAGCCCTACGCGGTGCGGTCGCTCGCTGCCAGCCTGGCCGAGCACGAAATTCTTGGCCCACTTCTTGAAACCGCCCCGGAAGCCGTTTCCTCAAAGACGGTCGATCTCTCCGGCAATCAAACCTATGCAGATGCGCTGCACAAAGCGGTCTCGGATGTTTTGGGAACGGTTAAATCCGCCGACGCCTTGAAAACCGCTCAGGCCACGATTGACCAACTCGAAGGCAAGACCCCGACCGAGGAATAGAGGCAGTGCTGCCTATCGCTAGCGCTCAAGTTGCACAAATTACTCGCTGGCGCTGCGTCATTTGTAGCCTTCAGGTAGACTGAACTTATGGAATTGGCATCAATTCGACCAGCACCCAAGCGCCAGTTTGACCAATTCGGCGTAACCGAAGAAACGCTATCGGCCCGCGTCAATCTTTTAGGGGAGAGGGGTTTTCTGACCGATTCCAAGGTTCTTTTCCTCGGCGACTATGATCTCACTTCCCTGGCGGCCCAGCCGCGAGGGAAGAACACCGAGATCTGGGCGTTGGACATTGACCAGGATGTTCTGGAGGTGCTCAAGCGGGAGAGTGGCAATGCCATTTTCACCGCCCACCACAATCTGACTTTTCCTCTGCCGAAACGGCTCTTGGCTTCCTTCGATACCGTTTTTACCGATCCTCCTTATACGCCGGAAGGCGTATCGCTATTTCTTTCCCGGGCGCTAGAAGCCCTGGTCAAGGGAGTCCGCGGCCGGGTTTTTCTCTCCTACGGTTCTCTCGATCCGGTGCGGGCGCTGGCGGTCCAAGAAAAGATTCTGGCCCACGGCGTCGTAATGGAGGAGCTGCGGCCGAAGTTTAATGAATATCTCAACGCTAAGACAATCGGGGATGCTTCGGACCTCTATCTGCTCCGACCGACGGTCAAAACTCGACCGACAATTAAAGGCGAATACTTCGGGAGGATCTACACTTCCGAGTGAAGCTAGGAAGTGCTAGCTCTGGATCCATCAGGGCGTCCACCGACGAATGAAACGAGAGGGTGCTAGGTTCGCGAAGCGAGCCGTCTACCAACGAATAAAATAAGAAAGGTGTTACTCTTTTTCCAGGATGGAAAAGACATTTAATTCTGCCGCGGTCGAAAGCAAAATCTACGAAAGATGGGAACGATCCGGCGCTTTCACTCCCAAGATAGACCCCAAAAAGAAACCCTTCACCATCATTATGCCTCCGCCCAATGCCAGCGACCCGTTGCACATTGGCCATGCGAGGTTTGTCGCGATCGAGGACGTTCTCACCCGTTACCACCGGATGAAAGGCGAGCCAACCCTTTGGCTTCCCGGAGCGGATCACGCCGGGATCGAAACCCAGTTTGTATTTGAACGAAAACTCAAGGAAAAAGGGAAAAGCCGATTCGACTACGACCGCGAGACTCTCTACAAAATGATTTGGGAAGACGTGGAATCCAATAAAAAAACTATGGAAGCCCAGCTAAAAAAACTTGGCGCCTCCTGCGATTGGACCCGCAACAAATTCACGCTTGACCCAGCCATTATCAAGATCGTCTATCGAACTTTTAAAAAGCTTTTCGAGGAAGGGCTGGTCTACCGAGGGAACCGGTTGGTCAACTACTGCACCCACTGCGGAACGGCCTATTCCAATCTGGAAGTGGATCACGTGGAACGGACGGATCCGCTCTATTTCATGAAGTACGGCCCCTTCACTCTGGCGACGGTGCGGCCGGAAACAAAATTCGGAGACACCGCGGTGGCGGTCCACCCCAAAGACAAACGCTACGCCGAATGGGTGGGTAAGGAGATTGAGGTGGGGGGCCTGTTGGGCAAGTTTAAGGTCAAGGTGATTGCCGATGAAGCGGTGAATCCGGAGTTTGGGACGGGGGTGGTCAAGGTCACGCCGGCCCACGACCCGGTGGACTGGGAGATGGGCCGCCGCCACAATCTGGAGGTCAAGCAGGTGATCGGTTTGGATGGCCGCCTGAACGAGAAAGCCGGCCGGTACCAGGGGCTGACCGTTAAGGAGGCCCGGCGGATGGTGGTCGAGGATCTCCAGAAGGCGGGATTACTGGAGAAGGTGGATGAGAATTACCGACACGCGGTCGCCGTCTGCTACCGCTGCAAGTCGGTGATTGAACCTCTGCCGATGGAGCAGTGGTTTGTGAAGGTGGCGCCGTTGGTGAAAGAGGCCTTGGCCGCAATGGACAAAGGCGAGGTGAAGTTCGCCGCTAAGCGTTTTGACAAGATCGCCCGCCATTGGTACGCCAATCTCTACGACTGGAATATCAGCCGGCAGATCGTCTGGGGAATGCGGATTCCCGCCTGGCGCTGCGAAAAGTGCGCCGAGTGGACGATTACTGACGGCGCGGCACCCGCAAAATGCCATCATTGTTCGGGTACCGAGCTTACTCAAGATTCGGACACCTTTGATACTTGGTTCTCGTCCGGCCAATGGCCATTTGCCACTCTCCAGACCACCAAAAAAGGCGACTTTGAATATTTCTACCCGACCGCGGTGATGGAAACTGCCCACGACATTATTCCTTTCTGGGTGATTCGGATGATTATGCTCGGACTCTACGAAACCGGAGAGGTTCCGTTCCGGGAGGTTCTGATCCACGGATTGGTGCGGGACAAGGAAGGAAAGAAAATCAGCAAGTCCAAAGGGAATGTGATCGATCCTCTCGTGATGGTGGAGCGCTACGGGGCGGATGCTCTTCGGATGGGAATCGTCTGGGGGGCTCTGGTCGAGAACGACATCTCCCTTTCCGAGGACAACATCCGCGGCCAACGCAATTTCGCCAACAAAATTTGGAACGTTGCCCGCTTCGTGCTGATGGATCGGACGAGCAAAAAAGTCCAGCCGAATGAAGATGATCGCAAAATTATCAAGGAATTGGCAACGACTACCAAAAAGGTGACGAAGTCTCTGGATGCCTACCGTCTCAATGAGGCCGTTGAAGAGTTGTACGAGTTCGTTTGGCACCGGTTCGCCGATGTTTACCTCGAGAAAACAAAATCCCGCCGGCCCGCCGCCCAACCAACGCTGGAGCTGATTCTCAAGGATTCGTTAAAAATGCTTCACCCTTTTATGCCATTTGTGACGGAAGCAATTTGGGGGGAGTTGGGGGAAAAAGAAATGTTGATTACCTCCTCCTGGCCTAAGGTTTAATTTCAATGCTGAACGGATTTACCAGCCCTGAAATATTTCTGTTCCTGGTTTTTGCCTTCTTGGCCGAGGTGGTGGGAACGTTGGCGGGATTTGGCTCTTCGATGATCCTGGTGCCGCTCACCGCCCTTTTTGTGGATGTCAAAACCACCATTGCCGTGGTTGGTCTTTTCCATTTCTTTGGGCAGGTGGTAGACCTCTTCCTCTGGGGACGATACATCAACTGGCGGATCACGGCCCTGTTCGCCGGTCTGGGAGTGGTCTTCTCTTTTCTGGGGGCGGCGTTGATTACGATCCTTCCCTCCCAAACGGTACTGTTGATTTTGGGAGTGTTCCTAGCGGTCTATGCCCTCGCCTCGCTGCTAGGCAAGAAACTGGTTTTGCCAAAGACCAATCTTTCGATTCTTTCAATGGGTGGGGCAGTGGGGTTCTTAGCCGGATTGACCGGAACCGCCGGAGCGATGCGCACCGCCTTTCTYTCGACCTTGGGGCTTGCCAAAGCGAATTTCMTCGGGACTTCCAACGCGATTGCRTTTTTCGTYGATTTCACTCGGGTYGCGGTTTATGCCGGCAGCGGCATCCTTAAATTYGACCTGCCGTTTTGGCTAGCGGTTTTGGGGGTATCGATTTTTGGGAGCTTGGTCGGYCGGAAGCTGGTCCTGCRGATCAATGAAAAAACTTTCTATCGGATCGTTTAYGCSGCGCTTCTGCTCGCCGGTTTAAAGTTTGTCCTCGGTTAATGGGGGTTTAACTACTCAAAACACTAACACAAGACTAGTATAGTATACTATATGTAATATGGGTAACTATTTTTCTCCCGTTTTTTCTGGTTTCTCTTCCTTGGGAGATTCTTTAGAGGGTTCTTGAGGAGTTGCTTTAGTCTTATCTGCTCCCTCGTCCTCGATGGCTTCACCTTCCTCACCCTCGGGTTTTTCCGCAAGGGCTTCCACTCCGGCGATAGCTTCCGCTTCAGTTACCGGCACTTCTTCAACTTCCTCCGCCTGCGGGAAGTCGAGCTTTACCGCCAACTCGTCCAGCTCGTGGCCGACGATCGTGACTTTGGCGAGGTCAATCGGGAGATCCTTGATGGCGATACCGGTCCCGACCTCATTCAGCCCTGAGATATCCACGGTGATTTTCTGCGGCAGATCCTGGGGGAAACACTCCACCTCGATCTCATCCAGAAGCGTCAGCAGAACGCCCTCGCCCGAACGCACCGGGATGGACTCGCCCACGACCTCCACCGGTACAGTGGCGGTAATCTTTTCTCCGGCGGCGACGCGGCGCAGATCGGCGTGAAGAAGTTTGCCAAGCGGATCGCGCTGGACATCCGCAATCAGAATTTTCTCTTTCTTACCACCCAGCTCCAGGTCCAAAAGAGTGGATTCCCCGGCCTCTTCGTAAACCCGGCGGAAGATGTTYAGRTCCAGTTCAACRGGGGTKGAGCCCTCATCTCCGCCGAAGAGAATTGCCGGCAGGACTCCGCCGCGGCGAAGCGAGCGCACTTTTTTCCCCAAAATTTTTCTTTTCTCGGCCTTCAATTCCATTGCTCCTAGAAGATTAACACGGTCAGTTTAATAAAAAAAGCTCCGATTGGGGGTCGGAGCTTATTCCAGATTCCTCTTCACGGCTTCGAGAACCTTAGCGAAAACGCTCTCCTCATCTATCTCGGCATTCACATGGACGTGAGCCAATTCGAACTTCAGGAATTTCAGGGACGGTTGGGTTCGCTCCTCGTATTCCTTCAGCCGAGTACCCATCTGGGCGATCTTCCATTGCTCGTCGGCCTGCGTTCCCGATTCGGGGAGAAGCTGCCCGCAGTTTGGGCAGGGCTTTCCTCCCTGGCTGCGATGAGCGGGATAACGGCAGCCCTTTTTGGTACAGGTGATGCGGTTGAGGCTCCGCTCCCGCGCCGTCTCCGGTGAGACTTTCATTTCAATCACCAGAATTCTCTCTCGGCCGTAGCATTCTTCCAAAATTGGCAGAATTGCCTCTGCCTCATAGAGAGTGCGGGGCGAGCCGGAGAAGATCACACCTTGATTCTTATCGGAATAGAAGTGAATCCGTTCCGCCACTAACCCGGCGACCCACTCGGGCGTGTTGAGTTTTCCGCCAAAATAGATCTCCTTCTGCTCTTGGACCAACGGATCGGCGGCAAAGTGGGGATCCGAGACCCGGCGATAGATCTCCCCGCCGGTATCGAAGTGCACAAAGTTGGGAAACTGGGCGGCGAGCCGGAAGGCTTGGGTTCCCTTCCCGGCGCCTGGCAGACCCATCAGCAAGATTGCGCCTGGTTTCACCCCACTTCGTCCGCCTGTGGCGTGACTACGAAGGGTGCCCATCGTAGCTTTAGCGTAGTTGGGCATCATCTCTCCTTGAGATCGATCTCAAACTCCAAATCTTGGGTTAAGTCCCCCTCAAAAATAAGCCTATTATCTACTCTTTGCAAGTCGTTGCTGGCGGCCGTGTACCCGAACGGTTCCTCGAATTCGAAGTGGATGGTATCCCCAACCGTCCCGGGTTGCTTTTGGACGATCAGACGATAGGTGGACGGTTTTTTGAGGTTTAGATAGGAGGGGAGATAATAAATCAGCGTCAAGGTTTTTGACTCTCCCGGGGGGATGAAGACTCGGTATTCAAGGCTGGTCTTACCGTCTCGTTCCCTAACCCCTATATTTTTGGTAACGTTTTGTCCGTCCCATTCTCCCGAGATTAACCGAGATCCCTTGGGGGTGAGGGTCCAGAAAAGGTTGTTATACTCACCAGCCGGCCAGGATTCCATCCCGCGATTGTTCCAAGTTACTCTCAGCTCACCTCTCATGGTACCGTATCGATTTGCACTGAAGACTTTGTAATCCAGGTTGCGCTGAATCCAGACCGTCCCCTTGGTTCCGGCGTTGTGGTCGAGGGCCACCAGATAGTCGCCAGGGGTCTCCTTGATCTGGCCGGCGAAATTGTTCTCCACTACCGTTTGGTAAAAGAGCAGATCGGTAAAGTAGAGCAGAAGACCCTTCCGTTGAAGCTGTTCCCAGAGCAACCAAGCGATTGAGAGATAAGAGTCTTGCCGGACCTCAAAGAGCTTGACAATGATTCCCTCACCAAGTGCTTGGAGGAAGCGCTTCTTCTTGGAGGAGCCGGGGAAGAAATCCTTCTCGACCTCGCGGGTGGTAACCTCAAAGAAGGTTTCCTCGGTAACCTCCTGGTTGTCAAAATCGGCCAAGGTGATCGGTCCGGTGATGGCGAGGAGTTGTTGAGCAACGTGCAGATCAATCCCCACCACCCCATCCACTCTTAGTCCGGTAGCTCGAGGGAAGACCTCGGCAATGTTTCGAGCATTTACGGAGAAGTCAGGGTCGATGCTGACGTTTCGCGCCCAGGTCCCACTCTTGGTCCAGTATTGGCTGAAGTCGTAGATATCGTAAAACTTCAGCTCCTTAATTTCGCCGTTCTCCAACGTTAGGTTGGCGAGGGCACCGACGAATCCTCCCCCCGGCCAGAGCTCAGCCGAGTTTTGGAACAACAGCAGGTAATTTCTTTTTCCCTTGTAACCCAACAGTTCTGGCAAACCCTGGGCGAGGCCTTCGCCGAAACGCACGGCCTTCAGCCCTTCCTCGAAGATTGGTTCCAGTGCGGAGCGGAGCGGTTGCCAGAGCCGAGAATCCTCCTGTTGGTTTTCCAACCAGGCGAGGGTAAGGCGATCCTGGGCGGAAGAAAAAGCCGCTTCCAGATTGCGGAAGTCTTCTTCGCTCTGCGGTATGATCGCTTCTCCACGCCTACTTTTGACGAGATTATCCAGGGCGGTGATGAGAGTTTCGGATTGAGCGGCGATCTCTGCCACGGCGGTGACGGCTTCGGCCAGAGGCCGTGCGGGCGGAATGATTTTCCCGAATCTTTCCAGACTACCGGCTGCCGAGGAAGCGGCGGTGGCGGCCGCCGCAAAATCGCCTTGTTCCAAGAGCGTTTTGGCGCGTTGGAGTTGAAGCACTCCCAAGGAAGCATTTCCGCCGAGATAAAGGACCGGGGAAAGAACGATCAGAATTCCGGCCAGGGCAATACCAACTCGGCCCGAAACCCGGGGGAGAGCGATTTTTAGTTTTCTAATTTTGAAAAGGGGAGCACGAAGGTTCGGTAGCTTCCAACCCATCGCACGGGGAACGGCCGGAGTGGTTTTGAGAATCGCGACAATCCCGTCGTGGAAGGGAGTGTTGATCTTGAATTCCGGCAGGGGTTTGCCGGCCACTTCCTTTTTTTCCTCCACTGCCGCCAGGCCGCGGTGAAAAATGATCTCGTGGCGTCCGCCGCCCAGGTCATAGAGCAAGTGGGCGGCCGCCTCGGAGGTGATCGGAATTGAAGGGGCGAGAGCATAGACCTCGCCGCTCTTGGCTTGTCCCAGCGCCATCGCCAAACTTTCGACCGCATCATCCAGGTAGAGATAGTGGTCGCTGTCCTTCCCCTCGCCGTAGAGGGTGAGAATGTTTCCTTCGGAGAATTCGCTGATCAGATGGCCGAGGGCTCCCGAATCTGAGGGAGGAACTCCCGGTCCGAAAAGACGCCCCAGATTGAAGGTTACCGCGTCAATCCCTCCCTGCTTTTCGGCCTCTTCGACGAATGTGCGGGCGAAACGGAAAGCCTCATCGTAGAGGTGGTCGTCGGTTCTCCAGCCAACCAGGAACAATCGGCTTTGGTCCTTTCGAACCTTGTTCAGCAGAAGCCGGGTCCCTTCGGCGGTTTGGGCGGGATCATGGGCGAGCTGAAAGATGAGATCGTAGCGGGCTTTGGGAGGATCACCTTCGGGGAGAATGGCCGCTTGGTGGCCTTTCTGCGTCAAGGCCGCCTTGAGTTTCTTCATAAAATTTACTTCCCCGTAAGCCAACAAGATGTGCATCGGTATTCTCCTTAAGCCCATTTTAACCGATATCACACCGGAAGAGTGGGAGACGACTCTTGAGCAAAGCGAAAGGTTATATTTTTAACACCGATAGGAATTCTATCGGTTTAACAAAGAAGATCCTTGAGCCGTATGCTGAGGTCTTATCACGCTGTCGGCGGGAGATGATTCTTGAGCCGCAGGCGAAAGGTCTTATAATCGTCTTACCATGCGTTTCTTTCTTTTCACCGACGGCGCCTCCCGCGGCAACCCCGGACCGGCGGCGGCAGGAGTAATTCTTAAAGATGAAAAAGGCCAGGTCATTATGGAGGGATCTCAGTTTCTAGGGCGAATGACCAACAACGAAGCCGAATACCGGGCGCTTCTTTTTGGCTTGAATAAGGCTCAAGATCCAGTGCGGGGCGGTGAGCTAGTGATCCTGATGGACTCCGAGCTCGTGATTTCCCAGCTGCGGGGAGTCTACAAGATCAAAGCCCCTCATCTTCGGGAGCTTCTCACGGAGGTCAAAGTCAAAGAGCGCGCTTTTCCCAAAGTTTTCTACAAGTTGATCCCGCGAGAGAAGAATGCCCAAGCGGATGCCCTGGCCAATGAGGCGCTGGATAAAAGATGAATAGTTTGGAAGAATCCATCATCAAAACCCTCTGCTACCGAGATCTCTTTGACTATCCGCTTTCGAGTGAGGAAGTGGCCGATTTTTTGGTCGAGGATGACGCCCATCCCTCTCAAGTGGAACGGGTTTTGGCCCAATTAACCGCCGAGGGGAAGATCGGGCAGGCCCAGGGATTTTACTTTCTGCCGGGTCGGGAGAAGATCGCCGCCGTTCGCCGGCAACGTGAGTTAATCAGCGAGCGCAAATACGCTCGGGCGCTGAAGCTGTCTCAGATCCTGCGCCGTTTTCCCTGGGTGCAGGCGGTTTTTATCACCGGCGCTCTCGCTGCCGGTAACGCCGAAAAGGAGGCCGATCTGGATTTTCTGGTTGTGACCCGCCGCAACCGGGTTTGGTTAACTCGGCTGGGGGTTTATCTGCTTTTTTCGGTGCTGGGGTGGAAGCGGCCGCGAGGAGTGGAGGAGGCACCCGACCGGGTTTGCTTGAATATGTTTCTGGCGGAGGACGAGTTGGCTGTCCCGGATGAAGAGCAGAATCTTTTTACCGCTTATGAAGTGACTCTGGCCCATCCTCTTTGGGCGAAGGATTTTCTCCACCAGCGCTTTTTGGGGGTTAATCCTTGGGTAAAAAATTTCCTCCCTAACGTGGAAATGCCGGAGGTAAAAATTCCCGCCCCCCGGTCGTCCCGCCGTCTCGTTGTTATCGTTCGGGGAGTGTTTTCGTTCGTCTTTGATCTTGCCGATTGGTTTTCCCACCAGCTTCAGCTTCTCTATATGCGCGGCCGCCGCACTCGGGAAGTTGTCGAGCGGAACCGAATTCTTTTTCACCCGGTTGATCTATCCAAAGATATTTTGTCCGCCTACCGGGTAAAACTCTATGCCCAGCTCCACCGCAACCCGAAGTATGATGCTAAACTGCCGTAAGAATGGCCAAGATTTTGCACATCCGCCGCAACTTTTCCCCTCGCCGGTCTCTTCGAATTCCTTTTGCGCGAGTTCCGTTGCTTTTAGCAATTGCAGCGATTTTGGGGTTGGTTGGTGCCTGGGGCCTTTGGAAACGGCAAAATTCTGTCGCCGCTGTTTCCCAAATTGAAACCCTTTCTCCCCCGAACGGGACAGTGGGGACTGAGGTGACGGTTACGGGCTCCGGCTTTACCAAGACCGAAAACGCCGTTTTGTTTATTCCTCAAAACGGCATGCCCGGCTTTATTTCCGACCTTAAATCCAAGGATGGGAAGACTCTTAAATTTACGATTCCCGAAGGTTTGACCCTCTGCGCTCCCAAGGCCGAAGAGAGGGGCATCCCCTGTCCGTTGGTTTATCCCAAGGTCGGGGCAGGAGATTACGAAGTCCGCGTCCAGAACTCCGCCGGCGAGAGCGATTCCGCCACCTTTACCGTTACTGAATAAGATTTGCTCCCTCGGACCTCCCGTGTTAACTTGTAGCTAACCCAAGGAAAGAGAGGAGTGAGTGGTGCCCAAGATTAAGCTGGAACTGGACCGATCGGAGTCCTACGCTCTTCTGGTCGCGACGGAATGCTTGCGCCAGCTTTTCTGCGAGGAAGACGGAGGGATTCCCCTGATCGCCTCGGTCCGGACGGCCACTGCGAACCTTGATTACACAGAGATGGACGTGACTTTTACGTCCTTCGACGATGTCCGGTATCTGAGGGTGCTGGTGCACGCCGGCGACATCTGGCCCAAAGGGGGAAGCGTGTTCCTGAAAGCTAATGAGCCCAACCTCAACGATCTGCGTTTCGACTTTCGGTTGGAGGGCAATCCGGCCAATCCGAGGGTTCATCTCGTTCGGTTGACGAGAGGAGGGTAACGTGTCTGCACCGATGATCGTCGGTCTTGCCATTGTACTCTGGGTTGTGGGAATCCCGATCGCGCTTGGTTTTTTCACGAAAGGACAGTGGAAGGGAGCATCTGGCGATGATCTCCTGGGCGGGATATTTTGGCCCCTGTATCTTTTGATCCTTTTCGCCCTGATGGCTCTGTGGGGTTTGTGGAACACGGGGGTCTGGATCGTCAAAGGACTTTTTCGGCTTGGGGGTTGGCTCAACCACTTCCTTCTGGGTTCACCGAAATAAGTTTCCACCCGCTTGGGGTTTTCACCTCGAGCGGTTTTTTCTTTTTTGCGATAACTTGTTTGATAAAGCGGGGATGTGCTTATTTCGGGTTCTCTACGAAACAGGGGAGCCATCCCTCGGCTTTGTGGGGTCTTGACAAAACGGGGAGGGTGCCCCTACAATGGCCTAGGCCCCTGCCCAAAGCCCTGCCTGCGAGAGGGCCTTTACTTTTTAGCGATAGCTAAAAAGCTAGCGATTCTAAGATCGCGTCATTTCAGAAGATACACTAACGATGACAAAAATCAGCATCCGACCCCTACTAGACAATGTTCTAATCGAACCGATGGAAAGGGAACAGCAGCTTCCATCCGGCATTGTGATTCCCGATACCGCCAAGGAAAAACCCCAAGAGGGTAAAGTTGTTGCCGTCGGCCCCGGCAAAACCGAGAAGGGGGAAACGGTCAAACCCCAGGTCAAAGTGGGCGACCGCATTCTCTACAAGCGTTATGGCGGCGACGAGATTAAGATCGAAGGGAAGGACTATCTAATGGTTTCGGCAGATGATATCCTCGCCGTGATTGAATAATGGCAAAACAAATCGTCTACGCGGAAGAAGCCCGCGAAAAAATGAAGGCCGGTATCGACAAGCTCGCGAGAGCGGTCGTGACCACCCTGGGACCGAAGGGTCGGAACGTCGCCCTTGATAAAAAGTGGGGTGCGCCGAACGTCGTCCACGACGGGGTGACCGTTGCTAAAGAGATTGAGCTCGAAGATCCCTTCGAGAATATGGGCGCCCAGTTGGTGCAAGAGGCCGCTTCCAAAACAAACGATGTCGCCGGCGACGGCACCACCACCGCTACCCTTCTCGCTCAGCAGATTGTGACCGAAGGAATGAAGGCGATCGCCGCCGGAGCGAATCCGATGCTCCTCAAGCGGGGGATCGAAGAGGCCGTCGATCTGGTGATCGATCAGGTCAAAAAGATGGCGAAGCCGATCAAGACCAAAGAGGAGAAAGCCCAGATTGCGACGATCTCCGCCCAGGACCCCGCGATCGGTTCCTTGATCGCCGAGGCGTTTGAGAAGGTTGGCGACGACGGGGTGGTCACCGTCGAAGAGGGCAAGGGAATGGAAACTAGCGTCGAGTACAAGGACGGAATGGTCCTCGACAAGGGCTACGCCTCTCCCTACTTCATCACCGATTCTGAACGGTTGGAGGCGGTGGTTGATAGTCCTCATGTTCTCGTAACTGACGCCAAATTGTCCTCAATGAATGACCTACTCCCGCTGCTGGAAGGGGTCGTAAAAGTTTCCAAGGATCTGGTTTTCATTGCTGACGACATCGATGGGGAGGCGCTGGCGACTCTGATCGTTAACAAGCTCCGCGGCACAATCAACGTGATTGCAATCAAGGCTCCCGGCTTCGGCGACCGCCGGAAAGAGATGCTCCAGGACATCGCGGTTCTGACCGGTGCCAACTTCATTTCCGAAGAGACCGGTCGGAAGCTGGATTCGGTCACGGTCGAAGATCTTGGTTCGGCCGATCGGGTAATTGCCGGCAAAGAAGAATCGCTCATCATCGGCGGACACGGTAAGAAGGGCGAGATTAACGGCCGGATCGAATCGCTCAAGAAGCAGATCGAAAAAGTCACCTCCGATTACGACAAGGAAAAAATGGAGGAACGACTCGCCAAACTCTCCGGCGGAGTCGCCGTTGTTTCCGTTGGGGCCGCGACCGAAGTCGAAATGAAAGAGAAGAAGCACCGCGTCACCGACGCCTACGAGGCGACTCGGGCCGCGTTGGAAGAGGGAGTGGTCGTCGGCGGAGGCGTCGCGCTCCTACGCGCCCGCCGAGTTTTGGATTCTGCCAAGAAGGACGGCGATATTGCGACCGGCTACAAGATCGTCCACGACGCGTTGGATAAGCCGGTTCGGGCGATTGTCGCCAACGCCGGCAGCGATGCGGGCTATGTTGTTGCCGAGGTTGATAAGAAGAGCGGCGAAGGCGCTGCGACCTACGGTTGGGATGCGCTAGTCGGCGAGTTCGGTGACCTCGTCAAAAAAGGAATCATTGATCCCGCTAAAGTGACCCGCTCCGCCCTTCAAAACGCCGCTTCCGTCGCGGTGATGGTCCTCACCACCGAAGCCCTAATCACCGATCTTCCTGAGAAGGACAAACCCGCTAACCCCGCCATGCCCCCCGGCGGAATGGACGGTTTTTAGCACCTCCTTTTAAGCTATTCTTAAATTGGCGATGAAGCGCGTTTTTCTAATTCACGGCTGGGACGGGAGTCCTGATAGAAATTGGTTCCCCTGGCTCAAGAAAGAACTGGAAGAGCATGGTTTTGCCGTCGTTGCTCCACAGCTCCCTGATCCTCTCACTCCCAAAATCGAAACTTGGGTTCCGTTTTTGGCCAATTTGGTCGGGAAGGTTGATGGAGAAACTTTCTTCGTTGGGCACAGTATGGGGTGCCAGACGATACTTAGATTTTTGCGGACCCTACCGCCGGATCAGGTTGCCGGTGGGGTGATTCTGGTAGCGGGATTTACGGGGAAGCTGAATGGCTTGATCAAAGAGGAGAAACCGGTCGCCCGTCCTTGGGAAGAAACCCCGCTTGATTTTGGGAAGATCAAAGGCCAAGCCAAACACTTCGCCGCTGTTTTTTCCGACAACGACCCCTGGGTTCCACTGGAACCCAACCGGAAAACTTTCTCGGAAAATCTCGGCGCGGAAATTGTGGTGGAGCAGGCTCGGGGCCACTTCAACGCCGATGACGGCGTCACCCAACTCCCCGTTATTCTGAATTTTTTGAAAAAGTGGTCTTGAGCGTTCCGCTCGCGCGGCAGTGCTATCATTTAGTCACCAAATCTGAAAGAAGAGGGAAAGGAGAGGGACGTGCCCAAGAAGCTGATTCCCGCGATTGAGGTGACGCTTGCCGTGGCTTTGATGGGAACAATCGGAGGAATTCTTGTCGGAGTGGGGGGAGCCATTCTGTTCCTGTGGTTTCCGGCGGTTCCGAGCTGGGTGACGGTGTTGATCGTGGTCGGGGTGTTTCTCATTTTGACCGCGATCGTCAATGCCCTCATTCACGATGAGCGGGTGACGAGAATGGTGGAATCCACTTTCCCGCTTTCTCCAGAAGAGATCAAAGAGAGGCTTCGATCGCGCGAGAGGAGGTAGCCGTGGGCGAATCCGAGTCGAACGCGCTTTTTTTGCGGAAGCTCAAGGACCTCAAAGAGCGCGATCCGGTGAGGGGGCGTTTGCTGGAGGGAGAGATCGTGGAGTGGGCTTCAATGGTTCCGGCGGCCGATGACGATTCCGTTTGGGACATGCTGTATTCCCAGATCCAATCGATCGCCGAGCGCCGGAAGGTTTCCGAGGAGCAGGTGATCAACGACCTGTTCGATCAGGGATCCACCAACAGCTTCATGATGCTCATCCAGCTTGGTTGAGTTTGCCAGAGTCCGTTTCCCAACGGGCTCTTTTTCTTTTTTAGATACTCGGTTTTGTTAAATTAAGATCAACAAGGTGGTGATTAATCGATGAACAAGAAACTTTTACTTCCGCTCGCCGTCGTTGTGGTTTTGGGTTTGGCTTGGGGAGGTTGGACGTATCTTAAGAATCGCGGCGGTGTCGGAGAAGACGCCACTACTCCCGGTGGAGAAGACGCGACCGCCGGATCAGCGGAGTGCCCGGTCGGGGGATATTGGAACGCCGGCGGAATCGAATATAAGATCACGGGTTACGAGAATCACTCCTTGGGAGGAAGCTCTCAACGCCTCTGCTGCGGTACCTGGGAAAACACCGGTGATAATGAAAAGATGAAGTACTGCTACGGTGTCGGGACCGGCGGTTACTACATCGCCTGGACTTCAAGTGCGGCAACCGGCGGACAGTACGTAAAATCAATGGAGAGCTACACGCAGGGTGACAAGAGCTGCTTCAAGCTGTACGACGCTCAGGAGAAGGTCGTGACGGAAAGCTGCCAGTAGCTTTCCCGCTTTTTGCGTAGAATGAAGCCAGTGAAAAGAAAGATTGTTTTTACGACGGTGATCGCCTTTCTTCTTTTGGCTGCCGGTTGGGTGGGGTGGAAATTATGGTTTGAGCCGGAGCCGATGGCCTGCACTGAAGAAGCAAAGGTCTGTGCCGACGGCTCTGCCGTCGGCCGCACCGGTCCCAAATGCGAATTCGCTCTCTGTCCGGGGGAGACCGGTACCGTCACCGGAAAAGTATCCGTCGGCCCGCTCTGTCCGGTGGAGCCCTGCGATGCAAATCCTTTGGATTTTTCTTCCAATCAAATTATCTTGGAATCTCAGTCAGGTAAAAAGACCACAGGCGACCTCTCCTCCGACGGGAGCTTTTCGGTCGCCAATCTTGCTCCCGGGACCTACCAGATCACTCTCAAGGATTGCGATTGGTTGGGATGCGCTAGCGAGTTGCCGCAGACGGTCACGGTGAGGGCCGGGGAAATCACCGAGCTAACGATCAATATCGACACCGGTATCCGCTAAAGTACAGATGGTTCAAGCGAACAGAAGGAAGATGTGGTCGGCGGAAGCGTCCCGGCGCAGCAATGCATTAGATTTGGAAGCGGGAGTTTTTACGTGGGACAATCCCAAAAAGATTGCCCTTTCCCTAAAGAGATCGGCGGAATCCAGTTTGCGGAGAAAGGTTCTGCCTTTCCAATCGGCGATGTCGATGCTCAATTTTTATATCAACCGTTCCGGCAAAAATCTTCCCCCGGATCGAAAGGAAATATTAACGTGCGCCAAAGAGGAATTGCGGAGGGTTTTTGAAAGATGAGGGATTCTGAAAATTCCGAAGTTCCAGCAAGAAGCGAAATAAAAATCGGCCAGCGAGTTTGGGCGATCGAGAAGCGGAACTACGGGACCGAGGATCTGACCGAGGGAGTAGTCAAACGGATTCTGACCGGAGCGCCCGTTCACTCCCGCGGGATTAAAGTGGTGTTTGAGGACGGGACCATCGCCCGCGTCCAACGTCTAACCCCTCCGGAAGAAAGTTCCCCAAAATCGGAACCTCCAGTTGATTTTGATATCGAAGGTGATCTCCGTTAACAAACAGAAATAACCGCAACCCTTTCGGGGTGGTTAAATCTGGATCGAATGATCTTAAGGAGTGGTGTGGGTTACCAGCGACCGCCTCCGCCTCCACCACCGCGGTTATCAAACCGGGGGCGTTCTTCTCGCGGACGTGCCACGTTCACGACAATCTTTCTGCCGTCAACTTCGGTGTCGTTTAACTTCTTGATCGCCTCATCGGCGTCTGCATCCTTCTCGAATTCGACAAAACCGAAACCCTTGCTCTGTCCAGTTTCCCGGTCAGTAATCACGGTTGCCGAAGACACAATTCCTACCTCAGAAAACATCTGCTCCAACTTAGAATTGTCAACGCTGTAAGGAAGTCCTCCTACGAATAATCTTTTAGCCATATATCATCACCCCCATTCTTTGGATATGATAGCACGATTATCTGAAGAATCCAGGGGGGACTGATTTCCCGCAGGGGATGGTAGTGGTATCATGTTAATCTCCCGAGCAATTCAAAACCTAATATCGAAAAGGAGAAGAGATGAATTCGCTGGCGAATCTTTTTAGTGCCGTTTTCAGTGCTCTGCTGGTAATTTCCCCCTTGGGCTCTCTTTCTGGTCCAACGGGGGGAAGTGGAGTTTTGGACCTCGTTCCGGAATCCCCTTCCGCCTCGGCCTCCTGGCCGCTGACGGGATTACCGGAAGAGATCAGCGGCTACCGCCATCTGCAGGCGACGATCGATGACCAGCGCCAGCCCGACGGCGGACGGCATCTGGGAACCGATTTTAACATCGGCGAGGGAGACGAAGACCTGGGCGCCCCGGCCTACCTTATCCTGGATTGCTTTGCGGTTTTCACCGGCGATGGCCGTTCTCGGGAACTGGGGAGGATTGCGATTTTCTCCTGCAAAATCCCGGATGGCAGCCTGGTTTACCCCCGTTATGCCCACCTTTTGGATTGGACGGTGGTTCCGGGCGAGTTTTATTCCGCCGGAACGTTGGTTGGCCACGTGGGGAAGAGTGGTTGGGATTCGGGTTCACCCCACCTTCACCTTGATGTTGCTACTCGCCTCACCTTTGAGGAGCGCTACACCGGCTTATTGGCCGACCCGTGGTGGTATCCCCACATGGCGCCGCGATGGTATCAGGCCCAGCGCTATCTCGATCCCGTCGCTCTACTCACCGACTATCCGGCGTTTTCACCGGAATTCGTCGCCGATGATTGGCTGGTTCAAGGTCAAGAGCGGCCTCTCGATTCTCTGCCGGTCTTCTGGACCAGAGACGCTCCGGTTCTAATTGAACAGCTGACACGAGGAGGCAATCCGATCGGTGAAGCGGTTTTTTCGGTGAACGAGCAATTCGCTCCGGTCTGGACGGTACTCTCCGAAGTTCCTCTTGATATCCTTCCCCCGATCCATCCCGAACCCGGTCTGCAGGTTCCGAGCGAGTTTCGGCCGATGGGGCCTGTTCCCTGGGTGGCGGATGTTCCGCACGTTACCGGACTCCAGCCGACGCTGATGAAGGTGGTGGTCGGCTACGGGGATTACGGTCAGCCCCCCTCCCATTGGAATGGGGTGCTGATGGGCAAACCGGCCGCGGGGATTGTGGCGACCTACGCTTTCACCGACAGAACCAGAATCTATCCGAGCAAGATCTACAACATCCTGACGGCGCTGGCCGAGCTCTCGCGCTGGCAGGAGGAAAACGGACCGCTGGTGCCGGGGGAGACCTACTCCTACCTCGAGATGACCGGGATCGTCGACCGAAACGCGGGGGAGTTTCTGACCGGCGGGTTTCTTCTCGCGGGGGGAGTATGTGCCTCGGTCTCGACGCTCTCCAAAACCATCTTTCTGGCGGAGTCGCTGGGGTATACGGATGTGGTGATGCGGTTTCGGCACGAGCCGGATATCCAGTACGCGGAGAATCCGCTCGACCCGGCAATCACGAAATTGAACTCCGACGCGACGGTCGGTTTCGTTCTCGGCCATCCGGCCGACTACTTCGAAAACGCCGATTACCGCTTCCGAGTGGCGGAGAGTTCGCCCCCGCTCTATCTATCCTTCGGAGCGGCGGTGATTCCGGACGAGGACCCGATTGATCCGGCCGCTCCGTCGCGGCACCGGAGACAACCGGCGGATGCTCGTCTGGTCTTTACGATTTCGCTGGTGACGACCCCGCCGGATTTCGCGGTGGAGCAGGCGCAGCTGTTAGCTCTTCGGAACAGCTACGCCGACTTCCATAACTTCGATGACGATTTTGTAGGGGGTTTCAACTAATGAACAAGAACGCTTTGGCCAATCGCCAGAGCGTTTTTTTTTTTGCGCAAAAAAACCCCGGTATTTTTGATACCAGGGTTGGTGAACGTCACTCCCATTCTCCGCCGGTGAGGACGCCGTTCTTGACGAATCCGTATCCGTGCCCCTTCCGGCCAAAACGCCCGTCCGGAAGAACTTCGCGCCAGTGCCAAAAGTTCGAGATCCTCCCATAGCCACCCAAGAACTGGCCGTTCACGATCTCGACGGTAACGCCGCTCTCGTGCCGGATCCTTTGGCCGATGTGGAGCGGCCGCTGCCGTTCTCGCTGTCGACCACGATTCCTGACCCAGCAAGGCACAACTCTGCTCATGCTCCTCTCCTTTCAGGAGGCGCGGGAAGGATTCGAACCTTCCTGCAACGGGTTGCACCCCGCCGGCCTCTCCCCTCGGCCACCGCGCCACTCCCATTTTACCTCAAGGTAGTTGGCGCAAATGTTCCTGAGCCCGGCGGATCATTCCGGCGGCTTTCTCGAACTCGTTTTTCCGGATCCACTTCTGAGTGCAGCGGATGGAGCGCTGGGCCTTTTTGCGAGCGGTAACGTAGGGCCGTTCCATCAAGCTGTTCAGGCCATCAACGAGGCCGTCAAGATAGCGGAGCAAGCCCTCAATCTTTTTGGGATCCAGAGTTTGCGGCGGTTTTCTTGGATCAAAAAACCGCTCCGGGTGTTCTAGTGCATCCCGCACGTTCCCAAGATAGGTCTCGCGGGTGTGCTTGAGATCAGCTCCGCGAATGCGCTTCAGGGCCTCCGCCGCTCGAGCGCGGCCGACGATGTGGGGGCGAATCACGCTCTCGAAGAAGACGGTGTGTTCCCGGTCCCGGAGGATGTGCTCCTGCTGGCGGATGACATGATCGAGGTCCTCCACCTGTTGGTAGATCAGGAGCAGATCCATTCCGCGGTGCCGAATCAGCCCGTGCTCGCCCTTATCCGCTGGGCTAAGCTTTTCCAGTTTTTCCAGATCCGTAGCGGGGACGGGGGTCCAGCGGGGGACCAGAAAGATTCCCTGCGAGAGTGTGGTACGGTGCCGCGCCGTCAAGCGAACGCGGACAGCTTCGCGCACCACCAAGATCCGAGTGCCTTCCAGCTGGTCAACCTTGAGGATCCCGCGTTTCAGCCAGCGGGAAACTTGGTAGCCCCGCAAAGACGGGTGGCGCTGATCGCGCTTGGCCATCTCTCCTCCTTATTTAATTGGTGCTTTTATTATGGAGTGTTTCTCGCGGAAATCAAGAAAATCGGATTATGGTTCCTGTTTTTTTCGGAGGTACTTTTTGCTCTTAATTTTTTCCGGCAGGAGACTTTCTTTCGGGTATTTTTCGTAACCCTTTCCGTAACCAAGTTCTTTCATCAGGTTGGTTGGGGCGTTGCGGATTTGGAGCGGAACAGGCAAGTTGCCGTACTTTTTAACATCGCTTAATGCCTCCATATAGGCGTCGTAAGCAGAGCGATCCTTTTTCGCGAGGGCGAGATAGACCGCACCGTGGGCAAGATTTTCTTGGCACTCCGGGTAACCGATCGTTTCGCAAGCGCGGAAGACCTCGTTGGCAACGACCAATGCCGTCGGCTGAGCCATGCCGACATCCTCGGAAGCGAAGACCACCATTCTCCGGGCGATGAAGAGCGGATCCTCGCCGGCGGCCACCATTCGAGCGAGATAATAGAGAGCGGCGTCGGGGTCGCTCGCTCGCATCGATTTGATGAAAGCGCTGATGGTGTTGTAGTGTTCCTCGCCGAGCTGGTCGTAGCGGAGAAGTTTGCTCTGCAGAGCGTTCTTGAGATTTGCAAGGTTGGTCTCCTTATAGAGGTGCGTGGTCGCTTCGAGCAGATTCAAGGCTTGACGGGCATCTCCGTTGGCGAATTGAACCAGAAAATCTTCGGCGTCTTTGGCCAGGTGGGTAACCTTAAGTTCTTTCAGTCCCCGTCGGACCACTTCGCGCAAATTATCCTCCGTCAGCGGTTCCAAGACAAAGACCTGACAGCGGGAGAGGAGGGGGGAGATCACTTCGAAGCTGGGGTTTTCGGTGGTCGCGCCGATGAAGGTGAGAGTGCCATCTTCAACATAGGGAAGCAGATAATCCTGTTGGGCTTTATTGAAGCGATGAATTTCATCGAGGAAGAGAACCGTTTTTCCCGTCGGGAGAGTTTGGGCGATTTTGACGATTTTCTTCACATCTTCTTTTCCGGCGGAAACGGCGGAGAGACCGAAGAATTGGCCACCGATTTCGTTGGCGATGACTCTGGCGATGGTGGTTTTGCCGCAGCCCGGCGGTCCCCAAAGAATCATTGAATGAATTTTTTTGTCCTTAATGGCGAGAGCGACTGGTCTGTTCTTGCCGACGAGGTGTTCTTGGCCGATGAATTCTTTCAGGGTTTGAGGGCGGATCAGCTCCGCCAACGGTTTTGCCATATTATCCAGAAAAAGTTTAACACTCGAATAGACGGCCAACGAAATGACCTATTTTTTGCTTCGCAAAAATAAAAGCCCGGCGGTGAGGCGCGGGCCTTAAGTTAGAGCACCTGTCCCTTCTTCCAGTTGCGAAAGCCGCGAATGGCGTTGGTGACCATGAAGACGTTCAACACCGCGAGCGGGACCGAGTGCGCCCACCAAATCGCGTAGGCCATCCAAAGCAGATTGGCAATTCCGGAGAGAAGCCAACCGTACCGCCATCTCTTTGAGAGCAAAAAAGACCCGGCCGCCGTGAGTACTGCGGCAATCCAATCCATCTCCACCTCCCTAAGCGGACTTGGCCGGGCCGGTTCCCCAGTTGCGGAAGCCGCGCACCGAGGTAACAATCAAGACCACATTCAGGATCACAATCGGGATGGAGTGGGCGATCCAGATCGCATAAACCATCCAAACCAAGCAGGCGGCCCAGTTAATGGCCCAGCCCCATCGATTCTTTCTGGCGAGCAGGTAGGTGCTCACGAAAGTCAGCGTCATTCCGAGCCAATCCATTTCTCCTCCTTCCGATTGCTCTAATTATAATCGGCGGCTTTATTTCGTCAATTTTGAGGCTTTCTTTGTTATCCTTGAGTTGATGCGCAAATTTATTCTCGGCCTCGCCTTGGTGTTGGTTCTGGGTGGTTTGGCTTTCGGCGGTTATCAGCTTTTCCTCTTTATTAAGAATCGGCAACTAGCTACACCTCCCGAGAATGAACAGCCGGTTCAGAGGTGCAATTTCAAAGAGGGAACCTGCGTTCCGGTAACCGCTACGGCCGAAACCGGCCAAGTCCGGATTTTGGTAACCGTGGAGGGGAAGCCGGGATCCTTCATCGAGGTGGATCTTTTTACCACTCCGAATCCGGAGGATAATCTTGTCGCTTATGTGAAAATTTCCAGTCAAGATGGAGTAGCGTTGTATGAGGCGGTTCCCGCCGGTACTTATTACGTCTTTTTCAACAACTCCAACTTTCCCGAAGAGTTTGGTGAGCCGGAGGGTCTGGGGCCGGTGGGGCAAAAAGTTGTGATAACAAAGAAGCAAACTCAAGAAGTTAATCTGGATCTGCGTCGATGAGCGATCTCGCCAATCTACAGTGCGTTCCCTGCCAGGGCGGCGTCCCACCGCTGAAGGGTGCGGAGTTGAATACCTGGTTTGAAAGGCTCGGCAATGATTGGGAAGTGGTGGAAGAACACCACCTGAAAAAGCGCTTCAAATTCCCGGATTTCGAAACCGCGCTCGTGTTCGTCAACAGAGTGGGGGAAATTGCCGAGGAGGTTGGACACCACCCCGACATTTCCTTTGGCTGGGGCTTTGCCGAGGTTCAAATCTATACCCACAAAATTAACGGCCTTCACGAGGCCGATTTCGTCTTCGCCGCGAAGGTGGACCGTCTATTTTTGAGCTAATTTTTCCAGGTTTAAAGAAACGCAGTTGATGCAGTACCTTTTTCCTGTCGGTTGGGGACCGTCGTCAAATACGTGACCCAGGTGGCCGCCGCATTTGGCGCAGAGCACCTCGGTTCGGACCATTCCCAAACTTCGGTCTTCCCGTAGCTTGACCGCTCCCGAAACCGCATCGTAAAAGCTGGGCCAGCCGGTGCCGGAATCAAACTTGGTTCCGGAGGAGAATATCTCGTTGCCGCAAGCGCGACAGCGATACATCCCCTTGTCTTTGGTATAAACGTATTCACCCGAAAAAGGCGCTTCGGTTCCGCCTTGGCGGAGAACGGCGTACTGCTCTGGCGTCAGTTTTTCTTGCCATCCTTTCTCGTTCCTAGGCGTTTTTAAGTTTTTCATGAAAGAGTTTCTCTACTTTTTCAACCTTGGGCTTAATCACGATCTGGCAATAGGGGACATGGGGATTTTTTGCGAAATAGTCCTGATGGTTCTCATCGGCCGGGAAGAAATTTTTGAAGGGAATAATCCGGGTCATAACCGATTGGTTTAGCTCCCCGGCGATCCTAGTCTTGGATTCTTCGGCGAGCTTTTTCTGCTCCTCGTCGTGGTAGAAGATAGCTGCCTGGTATTGCGGTCCCGCATCCGGCCCCTGGCGGTTTACCTCGGTGGGGTTGTGGGTGTGCCAAAAGACTTCCAAAAGTTCCCGATAAGAAATTTCGGAGGGAGCGAATTCGATCTGAACAGCCTCAACGTGCCCGGTTTGCCCAGATGAAACCTCTTCATAGGTCGGATTCTCTTTTTCCCCGCCGGCGTAACCCGCGGTGATACTTTTTACTCCCTTCAGCATGCGGAAAACGGCGTCCGCGCACCAAAAGCACCCGCCGGCAAAAGTTGCGGTTTCCAAATTATTCATAATCCACTTCGTAAAGGCTCAGCTGACCTTTAACGGGGAAAGGCGCTATCCTGCGAATATTTTTTAACACCCAAGAATGGGCCTTAGGATAAACTTCACACATTGCCGCTTTCTCATCGGTTTTAACCATCGGCCGACAATCAACGATCTCCGCCACGGCCACGGCATAGCCGGCCGGGGGGATGTTTGGAGATTTGGAAGAGACAATGAGAATTTTCCCGCGGTACCTAGTGGTCCATTTCCTGGTCTCGATTGTCTTTCGTCCGGAAGCAATATAATTCGCCCAAGGCTGCTTTAGGGAAATAGCTTTCATGGTTAATCTAGTTTAGATTACCAATTTCAGCGTGCTAATCTGGAAGAGTGCTGTCCTCGCTACGCTCGGTTGCAATTTGCTCTCGCAAAGTGAAAGATTTGACGAAAAGACTTCGATACACTCTCGGTCTAATTTTTCTGCTTAAGAATTGGCCGAAAGTTCTTTGGCGGTTTATAACCCGATCTGAAACCGAAGGACTTTTTATTTTCCGCAACGGGTTGGCCATGCGTTACGCGCAGTGGGTTGAGATAGAGGAGATCATCGGAACCTTTGTCCGCAGAGATTACGGTAAGGTATCAAAGGGTTCGGTCGTGGTGGACGTCGGGGCGAGTTTGGGATCATTTTCGCTTTATGCCGCTCAGCAGGGGGCTAAAGTTTTGGCCTATGAACCCGCGACTTATTCTTTCTATCTCCTGTCTCAAAATATTAGAGTCAACAGGTTAGAGGGCAAAATCGAGCCATTTGAGTTGGGGGTAGCCGGGCGGGCGGGGAAGCGAACATTTTTCTTAACGCGTTTCTCTCCGTTGAGCTCTTTCTTTTCCCGCCACGGCGATAAGATTGCGGTGACGTGTGTGACTCTCCAAGATATTTTTGAGGAAAATCACCTCAAGGCAATCGATCTTTTAAAACTTGATTGCGAGGGCGCCGAGTACGAGATTCTCTACCGAACCCCAGCCGATATTTTAAAAAAGATCAAGGAAATTCGTCTCGAGTACCACGTGCTCCCGGGGAAGCGCACCAATCAGGAAGATTTGACGGATTTCCTTCTCCGGCAAGGATTTGCACTAGTCCATCAGCGCCGGGACGCCCCGATTTCCGGGATCCTCTGGTTTAAACGCGTCTAGCCCGCCCAACGCCGACTTGCAATCCTGATTACATTTTTGGTACGGTAGAAATGCTGCCCCATCGGGAGGATGCGATTTCTGGATCGCTATCTCCCTAGCAGGGAGTGAAACTCTCCCTGGCCTGCCAATGAAATCCCTGCCTAGGGGAGCGATACTTATAGCACTACCTCTTTTGTTTTTTGCGAGCAGTTCTCTCGTAGCTCTTTTTTCGACCGCCGCTATTTTAGTTTCTTCCTCTCCCGATAAATTTATTGAATTGCCAACGGCCGGTTCGGCTATTTTCACCAGCCCGCCGCCGGAGGGGATTGTGCTGGGGGAAAGCGTGGTCGCGGAGGGAGCTCGCCCGATTATCTTGCGGAGGTTCCTTGCTTCCTACCACTCCCCGCTGGTGCCCTACACGAATTTTATTTTGGAAGTTTCGGAAAAGTACCGATTAGATTGGCGGCTTTTGACCGCAATCTCCGGCAACGAATCCCTGTTTGGCCGGGTTACTCCGCCCGATTGCTATAACGCTTGGGGTTGGGGAATCCACTCTCGCGGAACCCTTTGTTTCTCTAACTGGGAAGAGGGGATTACCGCGGTCGCGCGGGGGATAAAAAGAAATTACATTGATCAGGGTTTGGTGACGGTGGAGCAGATCATGATGAAATACGCCCCCGTTTCGGTCGCGAACGGAACCGGATGGAACAAATCAATAAACTGGTTTATGGAGCGGTTGGAGAACGCCCAGAATTACCGGGATTAGGGCGGCCGCCGCCGACCTAGCTCTTCACTCCCCCTCCACCGGAACGGTGGATTTCTTTTCCTTTGCTCCCGCTTTGAGCGGAACGCGGACCTTGAGGATTCCGTCTTCCATTTTCGCTCGAGCTTGTTTTTCTTCGACCTCCTTGGGAAGGGTTGTGGAGTAGTGGAATTCGGTCATTCGCTGGGCGCGATAGACTGCGGTTTTCTCTTTTTTATCCTCCTCCGTCTCCTGGTGAACGGCATCGATCTTGATCATGCCATCGGCGACCTCCACGGTGACCTCATCTTTCTTTACTCCCGGAACGGGAGCTTCGACCACTAATTCACCCTTGGTTTCGTAGATGCTGAGGCCGGCCGAAGAGGCCCGCGGCAAATCTTCCTCGCCGCCGTAGCCGAAGAGCCGAAAAATTGATGGTAAATCGAAATCGTAGTTAGCCATGTTTCACCCCCTCTCATGGAGGTGCGAGGGGGAGTCGAACCCCCTTGAGACGCTCTGCAGGCGCCTGCCTAACCGTTCGGCCATCGCACCCGGTCGTTCGGGATCAACAACACTCGTTTCGCAAACTCGCCAATCTTCAAAACGGGAGCAAAGAGTTTCCTTTCCCTGCTTCTTCCAGTTTCTAAGGGGAGATTGGCTCAAACACTGCTCGACTTCGCTTTTGTCGATCCTTCACTCTTTACATATTTTAACATCGAAGGCTCTACAGTTCTTTGGACGACCGCCTTCAGCGATCTAGCAAACTCCGTTTGTTAAACTTAAGCCGTGCTGAGGAAATTACGTGGTCTGATTATTTTCGGGATCGTCGCGGTCCTGGTTTTCGCCGTTTTCCTGAGCGGCGCGGTTGGCAAGAAAGCTGCCCTCTCGGTTTCCTCCGACCCGGCCGGCCAAAAGGTTCTTCTTGATAACCAGGAAGTGGGGACAACTCCTTACCTTTCCGACCAGATGGAAGACGGAAACCCGGTTTTGAATTTCGGCAATTTCACCCAAAAGATCCGCCTCACCGCCGGAGCTCTCACGGTCGTGGATTGGATTCTGGGTCCATCGGAAACTTTTTCGGCCGGACAGGTGGCCTGGTTTTCGGAATCTTCAACCGGGAGTGAGCTAGTGGTGATCACTCGGCCGGTGGCGGAGGTTTTTCTGAACGGCGAATCCCTGGGAGATTCCCCCCTCTCGAAACCGCTTTCCGAAGGGGAGTACGATCTGGAGCTCAAGAAGGAAGGCTACTTTTCTCGAAAAATCAAGGTTGCGGTCAAAGAAGGCTTTCGGCTGAATGTTTCCGTTAATCTGGCGATCGACCCTTTTCCGGCGGATCCAAAGAAATTACCCTCTCCCAATCCCAATCTGACGGTTTTGGATCTTTCTTCCTCTTCCTCATTGTTGGCAGCCGACCCGGTTTCTTGGGTGGCGGGAGCGGTTTTTTGGATGGCGCGGGGGGATGATCCCACCACCTACAATTTCTTCCTCACGGCGGAAGGTAAACTCTACGACTCCACCGGTTCGGAGGTTTCGCTGAGCTCTCTTTCTCAGATTTCCGAAAAGCGGACGCTGGGCTACCTGGGGGAAGTACCCGGTTCGCTGAGTTCCGCGGCTTCTTCCTCCCTGGCCTCCCTTTCCGCCCGGCTCTATCCGGCGGCGCCCAAGGTGCTGATTTTGGATACCGGAATCGGCTATCTCAAAGTGCGCTCGGGCCCGGGAAAAAACTACAGCCAAATTGGTCAGGCAAACGTCGGAAGCAAGTACACCTATCTTGGCGAACAGAGTGGTTGGTACAAAATCGACTTCCAAGGTAAAGAGGGATGGGTGTCAACAGATTACGCCCGGAAGCTCTAGATTAGGTAGAGGATGACAAAACTGGCGAGGACCCAGGCGACCACCGTTCCCAGGATCGGTGTATCCGTCAGGATTACTTTTTCCGGTGATTCTCCCTCCTTCTTCTCGTAGATAATATAGAGGTAGCGGGCGACTCCGTAGATCACCAGAGGAACCGTCAGGAGGGCCCATTTCGGCGAAGAAAGAGTTTCCGGCAGAAGATCGGTGAGAAACTTCGATCCAGCCGTTCCGAAAGTGAAAATCGAGTAGGCCAGCGTGGTGTAGGTCGCCGACATCGCAATCATCGAATCCAAGAGCGTGTCGGGGTAGTGGCGAAGAGTGGCGCGGGTGAGCAGGCGTTGATGGAGCTTGGAAAGCAGGGTGCGCTCGCTTCTTCTTTTCCCGAAAGCCAACAGCAGGGAGAGTCCGATGGTTGACAGCACCAGCCAAGCGGAAATTGAAGTAGGCAGAACAAAAGCGCCGGCGTAGACCCGGAGGACAAAGGCCGCCGCCACCAAGAGCGCATCGACAATAATGACATCTCTAATCCAGAGACTGTAGCTTAGCTGGAGGGCAACGAAAGCAATTGCGGTTCCCAGGAAGTATTGATTGAAGTTTGCGGCGACGAAGAAGAGAGTGGCGATCGCAAGGACCGCCGCCGTGGTGCGGGCCGCCAAGGGCGAGAAGCGGCCGGAGGCGATCGGCCGATTCTTCTTGATCGGATGCCGGCGATCTTTTTCGACATCGATCACATCATTGAAAATGTAAGCGGACGAAGAAAGGAGGGAGAAGACTACAAAGGCGGTGAGCAGCCGCGGCAGGACTCCGGCGTTCAGAATTTCCGCCCCGAAGAAGGGAGCCGCAAAGAGAGCGAGGTTCTTAAGCCACTGCCGAGGGCGGGCACTTTCAATCACATTTCTGAGAAAACGATAAAGCATCTTTTTTACCCTTGTTTGGCAGGCGTCTTTAACATTATAATACTCCCGTGCTGTTAACTCCTCATGTTGCTGTTGGGATCGCTCTGGGTGCGGCTCTACCCAACCCTGTTATTTCAGTTCCCTTGGCCTTTCTTTCCCATTTCGCACTCGACATGGTTCCGCACTGGGACGATCTGGGGTTGGGGGACTTTAAGGATATTTCTCGGCCGCTCAAAAATCATTCCTTTCAGCTGGTTCTGCTGGACGGTCTGCTCTCACTCTCCTTGCTTCTTTTCTTCCTCTATTGGGCAATGCCCGACTACGGGGTGGGAATGACGATTGCGGCTTGCGCCGCCGCGGCAGCGTTGCCGGACCTCTTCTACTTACCTTTGATTTTCAGCCGAAAAAGGTGGGGGTGGGTGGTCTGGCTGGCCCGATTACAGGCGAAGGTGCAGGTTAATTCAAGAGCGCCGATGGCGTTCGGTCTTTCGATCCAGATCTTCGCAATAGTTGTCGGTTTACTAATAGCGCGGCAAGAAATACTAGTCCAACTGCCGCAAATTTGGCGGATCCTCTAAGGAAAACCGCGGCCACCGCCAGCGCCGCCACAATCGCCCATTCCAAGAGAACAATCTTCGGGTGACTGATTCCGGCCTGCATCAGACGATGGTGCAGATGCCCTTGATCTCCCAAGAACGGAGATTTTCCCGCCCGCAAGCGCGATAAGATCACCAAAAAAGAATCGATTATGGGGATTGCCAGAACCAGCATCGCCGTTCCGGTTTTGGCCCCGGAAAATACTGAGAGCACCGCCAAAAAGTAACCGAGAAGAAAGGCCCCGCCTCCCAGATAGATCTTCGCGGGATAGTAGTTGAAGGGCAAAAATCCCAGCAGCGCTCCGGCCAGAATTATTCCCAATAAGGCGGTGGCCGGTGTGCCTAGAACGATGGAGGTGACCAAAATGGTAACGGAGGCAATCGTTCCGATCCCGGCGGCCAAGCCGTCGAGACCATCAAGCCAGTCGACAACGTTAATGAGTGCAAAAATCCAGCCGATGGTAATCAGCTCACTAAGGTAGGGGATGGCCTCAAACTGTAGATACCGGGGAGAGAGATAGGGCCAGACCGGATTGCCGATGTAGTCGATCTTTATTCCTCCCCAGACCACGGCGGCGCCGGCGGCCAAGAGGTGTCCCAAACCCTGCACCCAGAACGGAAGAGGATGGAGATCATCAATGATCTGGACGAGAGTGATGATCCCCCCGCCCAAAAGCAACCCTTTGAGGGCCGGGTTGAGAGGGAAGAAGATAAAAGCAACCGCGCTGAAGGCGAAAAAGAGCGGAATTGTTCCTAACCGGGGAATTGGGCGAACCCTTGGGTAAGGGCCATGGGGTCGGTCAAAGAGTTTCAGGCGGCGGGCCAGAAACAGTGCTACCAGTGTGCCAACAATTCCCAAAACGACCGCTCCGCCGAATGGCAAGAGTAGCGGATAGAGGATTTCCTCCAGCGGAGTGCTGGGAATGGGAAAGATGCGAATGATCCTGATCAAAGAACCTGTCAAGAGGGCCGAAACCAGAACCGCCAGAAAGGCGGGGAAAAGAGCGGCGGCTTCCTCGCGCCTTCTCAATAAAAATTCGGAAACGGCAGCGTTCACGATTAAGAAGAAAATTGCCAAGATGGGAACGATCGAAAGCAGAACTTTACTGGCGAGTCCTTTTTCGGCGGTAAAGAGAAGAGGGATTTGCGGAGGTAGTGCTTGGTAAGAAAAGATGAGCGCAAATGTTCCCACCGCCACCAGAAAAGTAGCGACCCCCCAAAAAACCGAAAAGAGAGGTTTGGTGGGGAGAACCAGATTTTTCTCGGAAAGCCAATTTTTAAGCGACATTTTTGGCCCGTATCTTAGGAGTTGGCCAGAATTCCAGCCTCTTCCCAAACATCAAGCGGGTTTGGGCATCCAGGTATGGCAGGAAATTGTAAAACATAAGATTCACGATGATCAGCGGTCCCTCCAGCCAGACAATCATTTTTTTCCACCAGGGCCACTCGCGGGGCGGGGGGAGAGTAATTTTGATACGGTAAATAGTCAGTGGCAGAAGCAGAATAACGGCCGAGGTCAGCACCGCGCCTGAGATTCTGGGCAAGAGGTACCCCAGCGTTGTGAGTTTGATATCGGGATTAATTGCGGAAAGCAGAGGGAACCCAAAGGTAACTGAGAACACGAGGGTGTACCAAATTGCGAATTTTTCAATCAGGTTGTAGGTTTTGGAGAGTTTTAGGCTCAACGGGATCTTGGTCGTGAGGAATCCTTTCATCGCGATGGGAAAGATGATGATTCCCCAGCCCCAGCGCAGGAGTTGCTTGTATTGGGCGACATGGGTTTTGAGAAGCCCCTCGTCTTGAACCGCATCTGCGTAAACGGGGATGTAGAAATGGGACCCCTCGAAACGACCTTTCTTTTTGAGAAAGGCATTCCAGTAGAAAGTGGTGTCGTCTACCCCGATCGCCGGGTTCCAGAATCCGGCCTCAATCAGGGTGGGAAGGGCAACCGAATAACAGGACCAGGTATCTTTGTGCTGGGGCTCGACAACCCACGAGGCGAGCACCGCCAGAGAGATTGAGTTTGCCTGGATGCGCATCAGCAGGGGCACCTCCCAGAGATTGTTGTCGAAGAGGTAGGCTGCTGTTTGGAAAAACTTGTTGAGCCGGTTTGGTTCGGTGAGGAAGGCGTAGGATAAGCGCGGTAGATACTGGGGATGGAGGCGCATATCCGCATCCAGGGTAGTAACGACAAAGTCGTCGATTTCCAAGCCGAGCTTTTTGATCTCTCTGAGAGCGTGTTTGGCCGCCCAGGTCCGGTTGGCGGCGGCGCCGACGGCTTCTCCGGGGAGGCCGTAGGGGTGAGCGGTGGTCCAGACCGTTCCCAACTTCCCCCTAAATTTTTTCTTGATTCTTTCGATATCCTCGAGAACGCGCTCGGAGTATTTCTCCTCTGCCGAGAAGGAGATGTAAACCCGGTCTCTGGGGAACTTTTGGGCGGCGAGGGAAGCGAACGATTCTTCTAATACTTCATAGGGCTCGTTAACGCTGGGGATGACAATAAGGTGTTTGAGCCGATCGTATCCCCAGAGATCGGGGGACTTCTTGGACCAGTTGATCTTGAGCTCGTTTTGGTAGCGGCGGTACCCCACGGCGACTCCGATCAGGTGAATGACGGCGCGATAAACCCAGTAGACCACCAAAAAGGTGATAAAGAAAGCCACCGCCAACGGGGCGATTCTTCCCAACCAGATCGGAGAAAGCAAAACAGCCCAGGTGATTACCCCGGGAGTAATTTCGAACAAGCGTTGGAAAAACCGATCGTGTTCCTCGACAAACTTTTTCATTTTGGTTTTCGCTACCTATTCTACCTTAGGCGGGGAAACAGGGGACTGGCGGGTTTAATTTTTCCGGAAAATTGCTTCCTAATCTTCTCCGCGGTCTCGGGGAGGAAGGGCTCTAAGGCAAAGGTTAGATTCAAGAGACTGGAGACCAAGTGGTCGAGATTTTTTTCCAACGCGTCTCCAGACTTCTCCCAAGGTCTTTGGTCGTTGACATACTTATCTAATTCCGAAATCTTTGACCGCAAAATATCTAGCGCTTGGTCGAAACGGTGGTTCTCTTTAAATTCCCCAGCCTTAGTTACCAGTACCGAGTGGCCAAACACTTCCTTCCCTTCCGCGAGTTTGGCGATTCTGGAGACGAGGTTTCCCAGCCCGTTTGCAAGATCGGAGTTATACGTTTCTCTAAGCTTCGCTTCCGAAAAATCGCCGTCCTCGAATGGCGAAAATTTTGCCAAAAGATAGTAGCGCAAGGGATCGGCGCCGTATTTCTCGACGAGCTCGAATGGATCGATTACGTTCCCCAGCGATTTGCTAATTTTTTGGCCTTCGACAGTGAGATAGCCGTGGACGAAGATTTCGGTTGGAAGGGGAAGACCGGCGGAGAGGAGCATCGCCGGCCAGTAAACGGCGTGGAATCGCAGGATTCCCTTTCCGATCACATGGGTGCGGTTGGGATTTTCTAGCCAGTACTTCTTAAATTTTTCGCCGTCATCGGCGTAATCTAGAGCGTTAATGTAATTGGAAAGGGCGTCGAACCAAACGTAAATTACTTGGTTCTCATCGCCGGGAACGGGAATGCCCCAACCTTTCGCCCGGGCCTTGAAACGAGAGATCGAAAAGTCCTCAAGACCACTCTTAATGAAGGAAAGGACTTCGTTCTTGCGCGATTCGGGGACAATCTTGAGTTCATCTGATTCGATCAGTTTCTCCAACTGTTTTTGGTATTTGGAAAGTTTAAAGAAATAATTCTCTTCTTCAACGGTTTCCGGAACGGTACCGTGCTCCGGGCATTTGCCGTCAACTAGCTCTTTTTCGGTATAGAACTGTTCACATCCCACGCAGTACAGACCCCGATACTTTTTCTGATAGATGTCGTCCGGGTCGCAAGCCTGCCAGAGTTTCTGCGCACCTTTAACGTGCCGTTCCTCGGTCGTGCGAATAAAGTCGTCGAAAGAGATATTAAGCGCCCCCTTGAGGTCTTCGAACCTTTGGGAATTATCATCTACAAACTCCTTAACCGGCACGCCGGCTTTTTCAGCCGACTGGACGTTTTTAAGAGCGTTCTCGTCGGTTCCGGTTAGGAAAAAGGTGTCGTCACCGATCAACCGATGATAGCGGGCGAGAACATCCGCCTGGACGATTTCGAGGGCAAAACCGATGTGAGGAGCGGCGTTGACGTACGGTATAGCGGTTGTCACGTAAAAACGATTTTTCGGCATAAACTAATGATATCCTTTCTCTCCAAATCTACCGGGTCGATTTCCAGATTTCCGTCAGAATCAGGATCAGTGCCAGGAGCCCGGCATTCATCCAACTGAAGATCCCGATCAGCCGCATTAAAGCGGTTGCAAGAAAGAAAAGGCTGATGAAGAGAGCCCGCCGAGCGGCCGGGTAAAAAACTACCTCCGCTGCCTTTCCGGTCGTGATTTTTCCCATCTGATAGAAGAGGAACAGCGCCGTGAAGAAGAACGCCGCCGCGATGGCTAGGACAAAAAAGATTCGATTGGCGAGTTCGTTCGGATCTCGATTGAAGAGAAGATAGGCCCAAGCGCCCCAGGCCGCGTAGGCCAAAAATCCGATCAGATAGATTATCTTAGGGGACGTGTCGCGATTTATTTTCCTTCTGGATAATGTTTTGCGCATTTTCCTTCCTTTATGTTACCCTGTTTCTAGGATGGAAGACCGCTTCGATCACAAGTTGCCCTTCTACGTTGATATGTTAGTTCCGCGCTTTTCTTACCATCCCCACTCCAGTTGGGTCCAGCTCACCTTCGCGATTATTGTTGGCTCAATATTGGGTGGAATCCTCGTTTCCGCCTACTTTTTGATTTTTTGAGAAAGTACGTTCCTGTATCTCGTCCTGTTCTGATAAACTCGGGTTGTGGAGATTTTCCTGACTGTTTTAATTGTTTTTCTGGTTCTGGCGGTTTTGGGAGTCCTAATTTTCCTGTTCCAACACCTCCGCCAATTGGAATCTTCTCTGCGCGGAGAGGAGATTTTGCAGCGATTGGAGCTGCACAAGGGTGAACTTGGGGCGAGTCTGCGTTCCCTGGACGAGCGCCTGCACTCGGTTACGACCGAGATTGGCGGCGTAAAAGAGGTTACCAACCAACTTCAAGAGTTTCAGGCTTCTCTCCGTTCCCAAAAGCTGCGGGGCAACGTCGGGGAGATGGTGTTGGAGGACCTGCTTCATCAGGTCTTGCCGCAGGCGGCCTATGAGCGGCAGTTTACTTTCCAGACCGGAGCGCGAGTGGACGCCCTCATCAAAACCCGCCAGGGTTCAATTCCGGTCGATTCCAAATTCCCGGTCGAAGATTTCCAAAAATTCGCCGCCGAAAAGGATGAGGCGGCGAGGGCGAGTATCTGGAAGACATTTGTTAGAAATGTGAAACAGAAAATGGACGAAACCGCCGGCTACATCCTGCCGCAGGAGGGAACGGTTCCTTTTGCGCTGATGTACATCCCTTTCGAACCGATCTTTCAAGAGGTTGTTTCGGATGGGGAGCTGATGCGCTATACCCTGGAGAAGCGCGTTTTCTTCACCTCTCCCCAGACCTTCTTGGTGACGATTCAATCGATCCTTTTGGGATTGCAACGAGAACGTTTCGCCGACCAGGCCGAGGACATTTTAAAAATGCTGCACGCGGTCGCCAAAGACGCCCTTGATTTTGACGAACTTCTGCGGCGGGCCTCTTCCCAACTCTCAGATGCTAAGGCGAATATGGACCGCTTGCTAAATTCTTTCTCGACCCTTCTGGGCAAGCTGAATCAACTTAAGGATCTGGAGGCGAAGCCGAAGAAGTAATGGATAAAATTCCCGTCCGCATTAGAATTGCCTTTCTCCTGTTGCTGGTGATTTTGGGAAGTCTTGGGTTGGGATTTTCCTTAGCGGCAATTTTCGCCAGAGGTCCGGGGTTAGCATCTTCTCTTGGAGTGCGTTTGGTGCCGTTGTTTCTGGCGTTCTTCCTCTCCAGCTCTTTCTTTGTAGTTCTTGCTCTCACGACCAAGACGACCGTCCGGATGGCAGCGGTGGTGGCCGGCGCGTTCGCTTTTGGCATCCCGTTTCTCCTCCCTCCCATCCCGGTAGATATTCCTCTCGAGTTTGTTTTCCTGGTGTCGCTGGTCTATGCGGCGGCTTTACTGATCTTGGACTATACGGCGAAGAGAACCGTGGCAACTCATTCGATTTTCCTGGCGCGGATGTTTCCTAACTCCTTTGGTCGTTTTTTCCAGATTTTTGTTTTCTCCGTTGGGATTCTGGTCTATTTTTCTTCCCAGCTTCCACTCCCAACGCGCTTCAATATTCCGGAGGGAGTTCTGGCACCGGCCTTGAATCTGGTGGTCAATCAGGTGATCAATCAAGTTCAAAGTCAGCTGGGGAACGAACAATTCACCGAACAGCAGTTTCTCACCGAGCTGGAGAAGAGCGGCGTGCTCGAAATTCTGGAGCGGCAGTATGGGATTTTGCTAAATCCGCAGGATATCTCCACGCCCAAGAAGCTCGCCGAGAGTTTGCGCCAGCCCCTCACTGCCCAACTCACCAGTGATCTGGAAGACATGCTTGAGCCCTACATTCCTTTCCTTCCCCTCGCAACCACGGTTGGAGTGGCGCTCTCGCTTCTCTTCTTGACCCCGGTCTTTTCTTGGACCTCCGTCGGCTTTTTTGCCCTGGTCTATCGGATCATAGTGGCCCTGAAGTTCGCCTCTTTCGAGCAAGAACCGCGGGAAGTATCGGTTTTGAAGATTGAATGATTAGACTTGTCGTTGCCGGACCGGGGACAGGAAAAACTACCTTCATCACCAGCGAGATCCGCCGGCTCTTGGAGAAGGGGATCGATCCCTCTCGTATTCTGGCTTTAACTTTTACCGATAAAGCGTCCCAAGAGATGCTGGGACGATTGGATGAGGCGATGCCGCTTGGTTATGAACCGCCATGGGTTTCCACCTTCCACTCTTTCTGCGATCGGGTTCTCCGCCAGGAAGGTTTGGAGATTGGAATGGACCCGGCTTACAAAATCCTTTCCGAACCGGAAGCCTGGTTGCTCCTGCGGCGACACCTCTACGATCTTCCCCTTGATTACTACCGCCCGCTGGGAAATCCGACCAAATTCTTGAGCGCTCTGCTCAATCTTTTCTCCCGTGCCAAGGATGAAGAGGTGACACCGCAAAATTATTTGCAGTGGGTGAACGGCTTAAGGCACACAGCGAGCAGTAAAGAGGAAAAAGAAGAAATGCGAAAGCAGGTTGAGCTTGCTCGAGTCTATGAAGCGTTCCAGAGACTGCTTTTAAAGAACTCTTACTTGGATTTTGGCGACCTCATTATATGGACAATAAAATTATTCAATGATAGGCCGAGCATCCTCAAGCGCTACCGAGATCAGTTCACTCACATTTTCGTGGATGAGTTCCAAGACACCAACTCCGCCCAGTTCTCCCTCATCAAACTTCTTGTCCCATCTCGTAACAAAAGTAACTCAAGTAACCTAAGTAACTTGACCGTCGTGGGCGACGATGACCAGGCGATCTACAAGTGGCGCGGAGCGAGCGTTTCCAACATCCTGGAGTTCAAGAAAGCCTACCCCGATTGCCGAACATCGGTTCTCAACACATCCTATCGTCTTACCGATACACTGGCGCAAAAATCGCACCAGATGATAAAGAACAACAACCCCGATCGTCTGGAAGTAAGTCTCAAAAATATCTCAAAAAATCTCAAAACTCTCAAGACCGGACCCGACCCCGTTTTACTATACGCGAGATCGGCGGAAGAGGAAACCGAGTTAGTTTTGAGAAAAATTGTGGAGTTGGTGAACACCGAGGGAAAAAACTTCTCCGATTTTGCGATTTTAGCGCGCGCCAACGCCCATCTCGACCCGTTTGTGGCGGCGCTCAAGAGGCACGAACTTCCTTTCCAAATCGTCGGTAATCGCGGGCTCTTTGAGCAAGAGGAGGTGGCCGCTCTTTTGGCGGTCCTGCGCGTGATCAAAGATCCCGCCGACAACATCTCGTGGTACAAGGTTTTAAACATTCCGGCCTTCAAAATCTCGCCCGAACGAACCCTCCAACTTTTGGCAACCTCTCAAAAAGAAAGTACCCCGTTTGTTGAGATCTTAACGCGCGAGAAAATCAAAGCCCTGGACGTAATTCGCGATTTGGCGAAGGATGCGTTTAAAGTTTCCCCCTCGCACCTCCTTTTTGATTTCGTGCGAAAGAGCGGCTACATCAAGAACCTGGAAGAACCGCCCACCCTCGAAAACCAGCTCAAGATTGAAAACATTGCCCTATTCTTCCAAAAAATTCAGCAGTTTGAGACGGAGGTTAAGGAGCCCAATGTCCCTGAGCTGGTGGACTATCTGGATCTTTTGATCGAAGCGGGGGAATCGCCGGCACAGGCGGTGATCGAGGATGTGGACACGATCAATTTGATGACGACCCACGCCGCTAAGGGTTTGGAGTTTTCGGTGGTTTTTATGGTTTCGCTCACGGCCGACCGTTTCCCGACTCGCCAACGCTCTGTCGCCCTGGAACTTCCCGAACACTTCGTCAAAGAGTTTAGATATCTCAGTCGGAGCCGAAAGGACTTGCCCGTCGAAGCCCTGGCGAAGGCGGGGCATCAGCAGGAGGAGCGGCGCCTCTTTTACGTGGGTGCCACCCGGGCTTCGGAGCGGCTTTTTCTTTCCTACGCCAAGAGCTACGGCGGCGTCCAAGAGAAGCGGCCCTCACCCTTTATCCTGGAATTGGGAGTGGAAGTCCCCGCCCTGAGTGGAATCGAACGGGTGGCCGGAATTCAGGCAGAGATCCCCGCGGTCAGGGAATCCGCCAAGAGGGAGCCGGATCTCAAGCTCCTGATTCCCGAAAAGCTTTCTTACTCCCAACTCAGCGACTACGAGACCTGTCCGTGGCGATATCGCTACAAATACGTGTTGCGGCTGCCGGCTCCGCCCACCCCTCCCACGAGTTTCGGTATTTCCCTACATGAGACTCTGCGGGAGTTCGAGATGCGGCGGATCAATGGAGAAGCAGTTTCCTTGGGCCAATTCTTGAAAATGTACCGGGAGCATTTTCTCAGCGGAGGCTACCGCGAACGGAAGGAAAAAGAAGCTTACTTCCAGCGAGGCCAGAAGCTACTAACTGATTTCTACCAGAAACATCAACAAAAGCTGTTTCCGCCCTTTATGGTGGAGAAGGGATTTGAGATCAAGCTGGGAGGAAAAACGCTGGCGGGGCGGATCGACCGAATTGGCAAAAATGCCAAGGGCGAGTTCGAACTGATCGACTTTAAGGGCGGAGAAACCTCCCAGAAGGAAGAAGGGGACCTTCTCAAAAAGGCGCAGAAGGATGACCAGCTTTTCCTCTACACCCTGGCGGCGAAAGAGGCGCTCGGAATTACTCCCAAGTCGGTGGCGCTGTTTTATTTGGACGGTGGAAAATTGATAGAAGCCAATTTTAGCGAGAAGGAGATTGAGAAAAGAACGGCCGAGATTGAGGAACGGATCCGGAAGATCTCTCGCGGTGATTTCGAAGCAACTCCCGGGCCCCAATGCGTCTGGTGCCCTTTTAACCAGATCTGCGAGTTTTCGGAAGCGGACCGCTACCGGTAAAGTTCTTGGATGCCGGTGATATCGGGGGCGGCGAGGTCGCGCTTCTTGGTTTCACCCTCGGTTCCATAACCGTACATGGTTGCTTCGGAACAGGTCGTGTCGTATTGGTCGTTCAACCCGGCGGCGTGCCCCAGCTCGTGGGTGAGGATGTTCTGGTAGTCCATCTTGGTGGGGTCGGGTGTTGCGGTAAAGCTCCAGTCGAAATCCGTGTTGTCCAGGACCATGTCCCATTCGATCAACTCGCGGGCGAAGGTGGGACCGTAGAAGTATCCCCAGACGGTGGTGACGCCGATAACCCCCGATTCTTCAATCTGGCCGAAGTAGAGCTCGTTTTTGTCGTCGGGGGCGGCGGTGTCGGTCCCGTCCACTAACCCGGAAGGATCCCGTGAACCAAAGACGTCAAAAGAGACTCGAGAATCCCAGGTTTCCAGCGAATTCTCCGTGGCTGGATCGTTGATGTCGGTGACGTAGTGCTCGGTGTTTTTCCAGCGGGCCCCCTTGGAAAGGAAGCCGTAGCACTTGGGGGCGCGGGCGGCTCCGCTTCCTCCAGGCTTGGCAAATCCGGTAGCGTAGCGAAGAATCGCATACCCCTGGGCGCCGCTAACACTGCGGCCGAGATAGTAAAGGCCATCGGAGATTTTAACGGCCGAAGAGGGGAGCCTGAAATCCTTTCCGGGCTGGGCGAGAACCACCGATCCCCAGAACAGGAGGACGGTGAGGATGGCAGAGACGCCGATCAATCTTTTCATTAGAGGTCAGGCTAGCACAATCGGGTTCTTTGGAGCAAGAACTCTATCGATCGTTCTTGCCGCGGAAGGTTTGGTACCAGAGAAACCCAAAAATGGCAAGCACCGCGGCTCCGAACAGCACATTGATGTAAGGAATTTGTCCCATGGTCTGCTGGAGCTGGGAGACAAGCGCGGTGAGCTTTTGAGCGCTCTCCGCCATTGAGAAATCGGTGGCGAGCGTCAGGTAAATGACGAGAGTACCCATTACCAGGAAAATTAATGAAGAGATCAAGTTGCTTCGCAGGATCGGGAAATTTTTCCCGCCGAGTTCCAACTGCATAATTGGTTTCTTGAGCCAGTTCCCGTTGAGCACCCTCTTGCTATCAATGAAATAGGACATCACATAGAGCGGGAAGACCATCCCCAGGACATAGAAAGCCCCGATTAAGATTGCCAACCAGAATGAAGGAGCGAGGAAACTGAGAGTGAGAACCCCGGCGAGAACCGGGGCGCAGCAGGCGCTCGTAATTCCGGAGACAACTCCCAGAGTGAAGATGGAAGCGAAATCCGGCTGTTCAATGTTGGGTTGGCTCAAGCGCGGCATCGGTAGCTTGATCCCTAGGAACGCCAACACCCCGAATAGGATCATCAGCAACCCCCCAGTCAGATAGATCTGGTCGTGATAGCGAAAAACAAAGACGGAGAGCGCCTGAACCCCCAAGACTGCGGGGAGAAGCACCACGAAAATCCCGAGCGAAAAAACAAAAGTCATCAGGAGCACCTTCTTTCGTTCGCGGAAGATGTTTCCCAGATAGGCCGGTAAAAGATAAGTCACACAGCAGGGGGCAAAGAGTGCGATCATCCCAGCGATAAAAGCGCTGATGAGCGAGGCGTAGATGATGGTTTCGTTCATACGCCGCAGCTGCCACCGCCGGAGTCCAGGCCAGGGACGTCCTTAACTTGGCTGCTGATCACCGCCGAACCGGAAGCAGAGGAGTATTCGGAGCCGAGAATCGTTTTGGGGTCAAGCTCGCCCCATCCCTTGCCCTGTTGGCTAAAGTAGACCGCAATCTCCAAGTAGGTTTGAGGGAACCAGAAAGAGTTAAAAGCCAGGACGTCGCGATAGATCTGTTCCTCCGAAAGTCCCGCGGCGACTTCCAATTCGATTAAACCAAGCGCCGCCATTCCGTGATTGCAGTCGGGAAAAGAGGTGGGGTTGTCGCAGCAAGGGCGGTAGATGCTTTCGGCGATTTTCTTCACCAGGTCCTGTTGGAAATCGTTCAGCTGGACCAGCTCTTGGCTGCTATAGAGTTTGGTGGCGGATTCTTTTCCCAAGGTCCACCCGCCGGTGGAAGCGAAGTTTCCCAGATCGGTACCGCTGTTTTTCATCGGGCCCTCATCCAGCACTTTGCTCTTTTGGGTCAATCCGAAAGCCCAGAGGGTATCAACCACGAATTGGGAATTATTTTCATTGATCCCGATCGGTTTGGTTGACCCGCCCTTAAGAATGTCTAACTCATCCATGCCGTTGGTGGGGGAGTTGAAGAGCTGTTGGTATTGTTTCTCGTCGATGGCGCCAACCTCAATTAGTTTTTTACCGGTGTCTCCCCAGGTGATTGAAGTGATGTAGCCTGCCGCCGGCAGGACCTCCGCCTTGAGATCCTTAACCAGATTTTCCGGATCTTGAGTTGAAGAACCGCGGGTTAAGAGGAGATAACCGCCGGCGGCAGTAAGGATTCCCACGTTAATCGCCAGCAGGAGCGCCAGGTAGAGCGGTAAGGGGGTGCGGAGGAATTTTTTGAGTGTCACCGCGAGGATTTTGCGCTTTTTTCCAAGCCTATTTCTTAATGACATTTCCGGTGAGATTAAACTCCATGTTCTCATTTTTCGGATCGTTGGTTTTAACCGAGATCAACCTCTCGATCGGTCCGGTGGCAGTCGGCCCGTGAAAGAGCGGGTCAAAGATGACCGACACGGTCGCCGTTTTTCCGGGTGCCACTTTTCCAACCCAAGAAGAAGTGGAATGCATTCCGAAGTAAGGACTAACGACCCCCTCAATCGTAATTTGAGCGCTGGTGCAGGCGCAGGAGGTGAGGATGTTGGCCAACTCCAGCTCGCCGGTGCCGCGGTTCTCAATCGCAAATTCGTGAGTGGCGTTGCCGCCGTTGATGTTGATCTCGCCCCACTCGAAAGAAGTGTGGTCGGTGTAGACCTGGCCGTCTCCTCCTCCCAGCTTTGCCGGTCCGGAACCGGTGGCCAGGAGGAATCCACCTATCAGGGTGAGAATGGTAAAGGCGCCGATGAGCAATCCGGCGAGGGGGATCCTAAAGGTGCGGGATTTTTCTTTTGTTGGTTCCTCGCAGCAGTCTTTTTTCATTTGCGGATTACCTCAAAGAGATCCATCAACTCCTTGGTAACTTCCTTAGATTTGCCGGATCGAACCCCCTCCTGGACACAGCTGTTCATGTGCTCTTCCATGATCAAGTGGTCCATCTCTTTCATCGCCCGCTGGATTGCCAGAGATAGGGTAAGAACATCCATGCAATACCGGTCCTCATCGACCATCTTTTCCAATCCCCCAAGCTGTCCCTTGAGGATTTGGAGCCGGCGCTTAACGCTTTCTTTGGAGGCTTTCATTTTGGTTCTTTCAAAATGCTAGGCTCGCTTGATCGAGCCGTCCATTTCTTCATTAATATAATACCCCCGGGGGGTATATGTCAATAAGCACCCGCAGCGTAGCGAGGAGCTTATTTGTTAAAGCGAAGCTTTAAACAATGATTATCCTTAGCCCTCCTAAGGCGGCCGTCCAATAATCAATAGTGCAACTATGCTCCCGCGATTTTGAAAATAAATTTAACGAAGGGATGATAGTACTTAATTAGCGGTCGAGGGTATTCTACTTCTTTTCCCCCGAACTTTTTCTTGAACGCCGTGAATCCCCGCCAACTCTGGGTGGCGCGGTGGAAGCGCGGGTCGTAGACGCCGGCGAGATCCAAGCGCGTTACTTTCCGGGCCTTTAGTCCTTTGATTGTTTCCCAGAGCAGGAAATAGGAAGCGTAGAGGTCTTGGCCTTCCTGGGATGAGGCGGAGTGGGTTCCGTCATCCAGCAGGACGAAGGTACCCGCCAGGGGGGTATGGGATTGAGAGTAGGCCAGGAAGAGAGCGGCGTCCGTTCCGAAGATTTCGGCCTTTTTTCGGAGTTGGTCAAAAGTGGGGGTCCAAAACTTTCCCCGCCGGCCGGTTTCTTTCAAGAGTTGGTGAAACTCGATCAGCGCTTTATCAAATCCCGGTTCTCCCAGCTTGAAGCCCACCGCCTGTAAGTGGTTGTTCTGTGCCTTGCGTACGCTCTGCCGGGCGTCTTGGGAGAGATCTTTCCAGAGTTCATCCTCGCTTTTAGTGAGATCGAGAATAACTGTTTTGGTCGCGAGATTGGGGCTAGAATCACGGACAAAACCGTGATTAGTTAATAGTTCAAAATTACTAGCGGTCGATAGAGGTTCAATCTTTACGAACAGGGCGTGATTCTCACGAGCGATTCGATCGATTTCTGCGACGACCGGAATTTTGGCCGGCCGCTGGATCTTGGCGACTGCGCCGAAGGGCGGGATTTTTCTGATAAAGACCTTTGTGCCTCCAAGTTTTTCCACCAACCACCCCTGCGATTCCAAGTATTCCGCCCAGCCGTCGCTCTGTCGAAGGTCTTGTTCCATCTCTGTTAGCATTGTAGCTGATGGAGATTAAAGAAATACTCGAGGAGAGGTCTTGGGAAGAATTTTTAACCCGTCAGCCACACACCTCTTTTCTGCAATCTTGGGCCTGGGGAGAATTCCAAGACAAGCTGGGGCTTTCCCACCACCGTTTTGGGACTTACCAGGGCGGGGCGTTAGATGGGATTTGCCAGGCGCTGGTTGGCCGGCGGAAGCTGGGGAGTTTTGTTTACGTGCCGCGGGGACCGATCTTAAAATCTTTCGAGAGCGGGCGCGCCCAAGAGACTCTGAAGTATCTCCGGAATTTTGCCGCGGGAGAAAAGGTGGATTACCTGAGGGTTGAGCCGCACTGGGAAGCCAATCTGGATATTGAGGAACTTTTTCGGGAAGAAGGTTACCGCCGGGCGCAGGTGGTGACCAGCCAGGCCGGGGGCGTATCGCTACTTTTGGACCTTTCCCTTTCGGAAGAAGACCTTTTGGCGCAGATGCGCAAGACCACGCGCTATCTGGTGAGAAGCGCCGAGGGCCTGGGGATGGAGATCCACCGCAGCGCCGATCCGCGGAAGATGGAGGAATTCCACCGGCTGATGGGTGTTGCAAAACGCCGGCAAAATTTTGTGCCACAAGCCCGCCGGTACCTGCAAGCCCAATTCGAAACTCTTGCTCCTCGCGGGATAGCCGAGCTGGTTTGGGCGAATTACCAGGGGGATGTCCTTTCCGCCGCAATCACTTTTTCGTACGGGGACACGGTTACTTATGTTCACGACGCATCCGTTCGATCGAACGTTCCAATCTCATACTTCCTTCTCTGGGAGATTATCAAGGAGGCGAAAAAGGATGGCTACCGCTACTTTGATTTTTGGGGAATTGCCCCGAACGATGATCCCCGCCACCCTTGGTACGACTATTCCTTATTCAAGAAGGGATTCGGCGGCTATCAGGTGGATTACACCGGTGTCTGGGATTACCCGCTTACCCCCAAGTATTGGGCGGTTTTTGGAGCTGAAAAGATTCGTCGATTAGTTAGGAGGTACTAATGACGCAGCGCCAGCGAGTAATTATTGCAACCTGAGCGTTAGCGAAGGGCAGCACTAACTTCGCCAGGTTCCGTCGCCGCGACGGGTTTTGCTACGCTCCCTCGTCATCGAAAGTTCCCGATAGAGATTGCGCCAGTCCTCCCTTGATAGGTGAGCCGGCCGGGCCTGTAGCGGTATTTTTGATCCCGCCAATATTCCGGCTTCGAACCGATGGTGCAGCATCTTGCGCGGTTGGGCAAAACCGTGGTGAAGGAATTTCTCCAGCTTCACCGCATCCCCGATTTTTGGTTTGGGATAGAGTTCGATATGAATAATTGCGGAGTCCACTTTCGGTTGGGGAGAGAAGGCCCCCGGTTTGATGGTCTTGACAACCTGCGCTTCGCCGAAATTGGCGACAAAATTGGAGAGATAGGTGGCATCAGGCGCCGCCGCCGCTATCTTTTCGGCCACCTCCTTTTGAACTATAAAGGTAATCGATTTCGGCCGGTGGGGAGAGTGCAAAATCTTGTGAATCAGTGGAGAAGTGATTTGGTAGGGAATGGCGCCGACGATCTTAAAGCTAGGGGATAGGGTATAGGGTATAAGGTCTAGGGAGAGAATATCAGCGTTGATGATCTCAACGTTCTGGAATTCTTTCAGGTTTTCGCGGAGAGTGGGGATTAGATCGCGATCAAACTCGACGGCGATAATTTTGCCGCCCCGTTTTGCAAGTTCTAAGGTAACCACGCCGGTTCCGGCTCCAACCTCCAGAACGGCGTCATCTTTTCTAACCCCGGCCGTCTCCACTAGGTCTTGAACAGCTCTCTGATCAACCAAGAAATTTTGGCCAAGAGACTTTTTTGCCATCCGTCCAAATTATAGCTTCTTTGACTTAGTCCTATAGCGAGATATAATTAAAACGATTGCGCACCCGGCGCATTCAGCTCAACGCCTCCGGCAAGGCAACGTTCCTTTGGGAAGAAAGGAACAAGGCAACGCCGGCTGGCAAGGAGAGAAAGTCGTGGCTGCTTGGATTTGGTTCGGGCTCTTCGTGCTCGCAATGGTGCTGTTGGTAAGCATGGCGGTGCGTTTCAACCGACTCTCAGATGAGCGGGATCTTCTCGAGCACCGCATCTTCGCCGCCCGGAATCAGCTCTTTCCGCTCCTGGACAACGAGTTGTATCGATCGATCAAGATCTGGCGGAAAAAGAACAATGCAAGGATGCTGACATTGGGGGGAACATTGCTCGAAGCCGAACGCGTCCTCCGGGTCTTCTATTGGCTTAAGCCGAATCAAGAGGAAGAGCGGGAGCTCTCAAAACTCTTGGGGAAGCTGGGGGCCAAGTTCGACGCGGACATTACAATTCAGCGCAAAAATTTCAGTTCTTAACACTGAACTACTAGGCGGTGCCTTCCCACACCGCCTCTTTTCATTTGGTAAGGTTATACTATATATAGTATACTATGATAGAGCCGGGTATATGTTACTCGACAAAAGTGTATATGTCTGTGTATCTTCGGCTCCACCAGCCTTTAGAAATATCTTCAAATCCCAAATCAATCATTTTTCCTTTAACTGCTCCTCCCGTATCCGCCGCCTTGCAAGGGCCGTAGCCGGGGACGTAAAACTTGGAGCGGGTGTCCTTGTAGGGGCGGATCACGTCGGTGTCCACGGCGCAAACTCCCCAGGTGACCGACTCGTTGGTAAGGCGGGTTCGGCCGCTACATCCTTTGCAGTTGCCGTCGTAAGAAGTGGCCAGAAAACCGGATTGGACACAGTTGTAGCGGAAGGAAACCGTTTTTCCATTGGGAAGTTTTTCTTTATAAACGAGGGGATAATTCGATTTTTTCCCGGGGCAATTGGTCGCCGTCGCCAAGACCGGAATGTTTTGCTTTTCAATTTGCTCAAATTGGCTGAAAAGATAACCCACTCCTCCCGCGAGGAGAAGGATCAGCACCGAGTGGACGGCGGCGGCCGCCACCCCCTCTCTAATTTGGGGGTTAAAACTCATCGGCCAGTCCTCCTTGAGAGAGATGCATCAACATGTTTTCCTCGCCGATCTCATTGAGAAAACGGGACGGCAGGTTCTCGGAACGGGACCCGAAGAGCAGGCGCTCGCGCGCAAAGCAGAGATGGAGCTGTTTTTTCGCTCGAGTTACTCCGACGTAGCAGAGCCGGCGTTCCTCCTCGATTTCTTCGGTGCTGCCCAAGCTGCGGGCGTGGGGGAGCAATCCCTCCTCCAACCCCGTGATGAAGACGTAGGGAAATTCCAACCCTTTGGCGGAGTGGAGCGTCATCAGCGAGACCGAGTCCCGCCGGATCCGGCGGGAAAGGGCGTCGGTGGGTTGGACCAGCGCCACGTGCTGAAGGAACTCCGGCAGGGACCCAAAGGAAGCGGCGACCGATGAGAGCTCCTTGACGTTCTCGACCCGTGATTGGCCTTCCTCCGAACCGTCATCCAGGTATCCCAAGTATTCGGTGAGTTGAAGAATTTTTTGAATCATCTGAGCGGGAGGAAGCGCCACCAGCTCGTCCCGGTCGGAGGCGTTCAGGCCAGCGAGTCGCCTTTTGCCGACTTTTTCGGCCCGCTCCCGACTCAGCTGGTCCTGCGGATTTAGCAGGAGACGGAGATAAGCCAGAATGTCCTTGACTTCTTTTCTCTCATAGAATTTGGTGCCGCCGATCAGGAGGTAGGGAATTCCGCCGCGCATAAAAACTTCTTCCAGGACCCGCGATTGGGCGTTGGTGCGGTAGAGGACGGCGAAGTCGGTGAAGTTCCTGGCGTTCCCATTTGAAAGCAGAGCGGAGATTTGCGTGGAGAGATAGAAGGCTTCGTCGAGCTCGTTGTCCGCGGCGTAGAGCACGACCGGGAGCCCTTCCTCATTATCGGTCCAGAGTTCCAGCGGAATGTGGGTGCGGTTGTGCTCGATTAGCGAGCGCGCCGCCAAGAGAATTCGCTTGGTGGAGCGGTAGTTTTGGGCGAGGTGAAAAATCTGCGCTTGGGGATAATCTTGTTGAAAGCGGAGGAGGTTCCGGAAGTCTGCTCCCCGCCAGGAATAAATTGCTTGGGACATGTCGCCCACGACGGTAAGGTTGTGGTGGGTCTTGGAGAGAAGCCGCACCAGCAGGTACTGGACGCGATTGGTGTCTTGGTATTCATCCACTAGAACGTGTCGGAAAGATTTCTGCCAGCGCGCCAGGATCGCCGGGCGCTCTTGGAAAAGCCGGGCTGTTTCCAGCAGCAGGTCGTCAAAATCAAGCCCCCCGGCCTTTTTGACCCTTTCTTGGTAGCGGGGATAGATTTCCGCCACCGCCTGTTGAAAGTTTCCTTCCGCCATCTCTTGATATGTTTCGGGACTGATCATTTCGTTCTTGGCTTGGGAGATGGCGGCCGAGACCCCTCCCGGCGAGAAACGCTCTTCACCGCGGCCGATCAATTTAAGAATATCTTTGATGAGATCGCGCTGGTCGTTTTCGTCGTAGATGATAAAGCTGGCCGGGATACCGATCTCCGTTCCTTCCCGTCGCAGGATGCGGGCGCAGATGGAATGAAAGGTTCCCATCCATGGAATTAACGACTCCGGCCGTCCCTCCGTTGAGTCGCTCAGTAGTTTTTCCACCCTCTCGCGCATCTCGTCGGCGGCTTTGTTGGTGAAAGTAACGGCGAGGATTTGGTGGGAGGGAATTCCTTCGTTTCGAATCAGGTGGGCGATTTTGTGAGTGAGGACGCGGGTCTTTCCCGACCCCGGCCCGGCGACGATTAGCGAGGGGCCGTCGGCGCAGCGGACGGCGGCCTGTTGTTGCGGATTTAGGGAGGAGAGAAGAGCTTCCACGCGATTATCGTAACACAGGTTTTGCGCTCGGACAGCATTCCTATTGGCTATTTTTGCTATCTTAAAGTTGAAATGGCGGTTAAAGTTTTGGATTTTTGGGCGACTTGGTGTCCACCCTGCAATGTGATGAAACCCACGATTGAGGAGCTGGAAAAAGAACTCGCCGGCAAGGCGGAATTTGTGGCATACGATGTGGATGCTCAGGGTGAGATGGCCCAAAAGTACGGCGTGATGTCGATCCCCACCTACGTGATTGAAAAAGATGGCAAGGAAGTGGCGCGAACCACCGGCGCCCGTCCTAAAGAGGAGTTCAAACGGTGGGTGGAGGAACAGCTGTGACCCGAGTTGCGATTAACGGCTTCGGCCGGATCGGTCGGGCCTTTTTCAAAATTGCCTTTGAGCGGCCGGAGCTTGAATTTGTGGCGATCAACGACCTGGGCGAGCCGGAGACACTGGCCTACCTTCTGCGCTACGACACTGTTTACGGGCGCTACGACAAGGAAGTTAAGATCTCTGACGGAAGCTTGGTAGTCGGTGGCAAAAAGATCAAAATCCTTTCCGAAAAAGACCCCGGACTTTTGCCTTGGAAAGAGATGGATATTGATGTTGTCGTTGAATCCACCGGCCGGTTCGATGAACTTGAAGAGGCCGAAAAGCATATCAAGGCCGGCGCCAAGCGGGTGGTCATCACCGCTCCGGCCAAGGGGAATGTGCCCTACGCCCTCATTGGCGCCAACGATGCGCTCTTCACAGGCGATCTTCCGCTGGTGACCTGCAACGCTTCCTGCACCACCAACGCGGCCGTTCCCGTGGCGGCGGTGATGATGGAAAAAATCGGCGTGATCAAGGGAATGCTTAACACCGCCCACGGTTACACTGCGACGCAGAGTTTGGTGGATGGGCCGGCCACCAAAGATCCCCGGCGGGGAAGGGCAGCGGCGATGAACATTGTTCCATCTTCCACCGGAGCGGCGGAGTCGGTCGTCAAGTCTCTCAATGGTTTGGAGGGCCTCTTCGATGGAATTGCGCTGCGAGTCCCGGTGGTCTGCGGTTCGATTGTGGACTTTACATTTTTGGCCAAACGCAAGACCTCCGTGGTGGAGGTCAACAAGATCCTTAAGGATGCCTCCCAAGACCCCCGCTGGGAAAAGGTCCTGGCAGTGACGGAAGATCCGATCGTTTCCTCGGATATCATCAAAGATCCGCACGCCTCAATTGTCGATCTGGCAATGACGCGGGTGGTGGACGGCGATTTGGTTAAAGTTCTTGCTTGGTACGATAATGAGTGGGGCTACTCCGCTGCACTGGTTGAACACGTCGTCCGGGTTGGAAATCTAATCTCCAAGTAGGTTTAGTTTGGTATCCAAAATTCAGCGGAGCTAGGTTTGCCGCAGGCAAGCCGTCCTCAAACGCGCTAGTCGAGCACGTGATCCGGGTCGGAAGTCTGATTAAAGCTTAAATCTCGTCTGCAGATTATTGAGAATTACGATCACTCCCTCCCAGATTTTGGGCCAGTTGTAATAGAGAATCACTCCGATTGCGATCAACAGTATCAGCTGCACCAATCCCGATTCGCGGACGAATTTAAACACACTCTAAATGCTACTCTATTTTTGTGGATTCCGAAATCTCTGGCGAGGAGGAAAAAGCTACCGATTCCGTCAAGAGGTCTTACGAATCAAAAGAGATTGAGACCAAGCCCAAACGCCGAGTTACTTGGCGAAGGGCTGGCCTTGCCCTCCTTTTCATCCTGGCAACCGCGGTGGTTTTTTCCGCCGGCTATCTGGCGGTGGTGCTCTGGCAGCGCTATGTTCCTGCCTCTTTCCTAGCCGGTCCCAATCCCTACGAAAACTGGTTGGTGTACCGCAGCGAAACTCACGGTCTGGGCCTTCGCTACCCTGATAATTGGGAGGCAACCGAAGCCAATACCTCTTTGATAACTTTTCAACCGAAAGCTCAACAGGAAGGCGAGATCTTGCCGAAAGACTATGTCAGCCTGTCCGTGTCCTCCAACGCCGCTCGCGGTAAAACCGCCTGCGAGAGCGACCAATCCGCCTGCAGTTTCTTTGCCAACGATATCTATGGTGAACGAATTACCACTCCTGAAAAAGAAATCATCTTCTTTGCAAAAGGAGAGAATGATTTCACACTGGCTTGGAATAAATACGGCGAAGCGGATTACGCGGTGATCTTTGAAGAAATGGGAAAGAGTCTGCGATTTATTACCGAGGAAAATCAGGAAGGAAATGAAAATCCTTAAAGAGGCGGAACTTTCGGGAAAGCGGGTTCTGCTGCGAGGTGATCTTGACGTACCGATCAAAGACGGGGAGGTGGGAGAGGATTATCGTATCAAAGCCCTTGTTCCTACTCTCAATTATTTGTTGGAGAATCGAGCGCAGGTTTTGATCATTGGCCACGCCGGACGCCCCGAGGGGAAGCTTAATCCCGCCCTGTCTTTAAAACCGATTGCGGATTGGTTTTCAAAAGAACTTGGGGAAAAGGTGGGGTTTTTTGAGGATTTGAGAATTGGAGAATCGGAGAATCGGGCATCGGTTTTGGAGAACTTGCGTTTTTGGGAGGGCGAGGAAGAAAACGATCCGAAATTTGCCCAGGAATTGGCGGAGCTGGGCGACCTTTACGTCAATGATTCCTTTGCCGCTTCTCATCGCGCTCACGCCTCGATCGCCGGCGTTCCGCAGCACCTTCCGGCCTATGCCGGTTTGCGGTTGGCGGAAGAAGTAAAAGAACTTGGCGGAGTGCTGGAAAATCCGGAACGGCCGCTGGTTTTTATCCTGGGAGGGGCAAAAACCGAGACGAAAGCGCCGCTGGTTTCCAACTTTGCGGAAGTGGCCGATTCTGTTCTCCTCGGGGGTCTCCTGATGTTTGACCAGAGTTTGAGAAAAATCACCCGGGCCGTTTTCCCGGTAGACGCCGTTGAGACTTTTGATATCGGGCCGGAAACCGAGAAGAAGTTTACCGAAATAGTCAAGAACGCAAAGACGGTGGTTTGGAACGGACCAATGGGTAAGTGGGAGGATGATAAGTATGCCGCGGGAACGAGAGCGGTGGCGAAGTCCTTGGCCGAGCATCCTGGCAAGACGATTGTCGGCGGAGGGGACACGATTGCGGCACTTTCGGCCTTCGGCCTGCTTGAAAAAATGGGGTACGTTTCGATGGGCGGGGGAGCGATGCTGGAATTTCTCGCCGGCAAAGAACTCCCCGGCCTCAAAGCACTTGGATATTAGGCACTCGGGTCGCATTTTTTCGGAAACAGCGTCCCTGTCTGCTTAACAGGTCGCTTCGCCCTCCTCCCGTCGGACCTGCGGGATGTTCCTCAAAACTACTTCCCTGCGTGCCTCTTAATCTTTATACCTTCTACCTTTTACCCTATACTTACCCTTGATGACTAAAATACTTAAGCCGACGCGGATGGAGCGCTGCACCGGTTGCGGGCTCTGTGAACTTCTGGCGGCCAGAATCACTAAGAAAAAACTCTCCTACGCCGCCTCTTTTCTGCAGATCCGGAAGGTTTCCGCGGGCCAGCCTTATTTTCGGGCGGTGATTGACTACGGCCAAAAAACCGACTATCCCGAAATTCGCGACGTCTGTCCGGAAAATTGCTACGAGATCAGCGAGTAAATCCAATGGTCGCACCAACTTTTTTGCAGATAAATCTCACCTCCCGCACCTTTGAGGTCAAATCATATCAAGAGCTTATTCCTCTGGTAGGGGGGCTGGGTTGGGCGCTGGCGCTCTACGAGCAGTTTTTCGAGGAAGAGCCGATCGTGTTGGCAGGAGGTCCGCTGAGCGCGATTTTTCCCGGCGTTTCGAAAACGGTGGCGGTTTTTCGCTCTCCCCAGACGGGGTTTCTCGCGACCTCCTTCGCCGGAGGTAATCTCGCTCGATTTCTGCGCGCCGCCGGTTACCAGGGCGTAGTGATTTTGGGGAAAGCCGCTTCGCCGACGATGGTGACGGTGGACGAGGACAGAATCGAATTCGCCGACGCCAGCCGTTTTTTGGGATTGGAGACTCCCAAAGTTTTTGAGCTGGTTTCTTCCTCGGTGGGAGTTCCCGGCAAGCAGTCGGTTCTGGCGACCGGCCCGGCCGCCGAACAGGGGATAGGTTACTCCCCTCTCTACCTGGATGAATTCTTCTCTTTCCCTCGGGGCGGGTTCGGTCGGGCCTGGGCGCAGAAAAATTTCAAGATTATGACAATCGCCGGAGAGAAAAGCGAGGGCTTCGCCGACGAGCGCCGCTATCAAGAAGTTTTCGAATCCCTCTCTCGAAAAATGCAGGGATACCGGGAACTCTCTCAATTGGGAACTCTCCGCAATCTGGCGGTCGAGAAAAAAATTGCCGCTGTTCCGGTCAATAATTTGGCGGAATCCAATCTGCCGGGAGAAGAGCTGTTGGCCCCGGCCTTTGCGGAAACCGTCGCCGCCCGTCGGGTGGCCTGCGGCGGATGTCCGGTTGGTTGTATCCACCTTCTCAAAGGCCAGCAGAATTCTACCCCCTACGACTACGAGAGTGTGGTGGCGTTGGGCCCGCTCTTGGGAATCTTCGAACCTCGGATGATCTCTTCCTTGATCGAAAGAGTTTGGGGGTTGGGGCTGGACCCGGTCTGCTTAGGAACTATTCTGGCTTACTTGACGGAAAAAGAGGGCTTGGAGTTCGGCAACGAAGAGACCTATCTGACGCTCATCGAAGCGCTGTTTGCGGGACGCGAACAATGGGCCCGCGATCTTCGAGAGTCCGTGCCGACCCACTCTCGATCCTTGGGGATCGCCGGTCTAGGGATCCTTCCCTACTTCAATGGTTACGCTTCCATCCTCTCTCAAGTACTTCAACTGGGAGCAACCACCGAGGAGAACCGGGGATTCCTACTTGATCTGGATCTTCTGGAACAGGAAATTGAGCCGGCCGATCTGGTCCACCGATTGATGGAAACCCAGTATCCCAAAACTCTGGCGGAGACCTTGGTCGGTTGCGGTTATCTGGCCTCGGTTTTCGAGGACCCTGCCACTTCCTTTGCCGCCCTTCGGGCGCTGGGGGCGGATTTTTCCCACGAACATCTGCAGAAAATCGCCCGAGATATCTTTCGGCAGAAACTGGTTTTGCAGCGGCGGACGGGATTTCGTCCCGCAGATGTTAAAATTCCCGAGAAGCTGTCCAAGGTCCCTTCTCCCCAAGGAATTATGGAACGGAAAAAGTTGGGAGAGATGATTCAAATCTATGAGGAGGAAATATATGACAAAGTATCTTGATCTCGATGCCCATCGGCCGAAACGGGGCCGAAAGCTAAAGCGCTGGCTGGTCCCGCTGGCGATCCTGCTGGTGCTGGGCGGAGGCCTGTTGGCGTTTTCCCGGACCCCTTTTGTGCAGAGCCTGCTGGCCCCGGTTTCTTTTTTTGCCCAGCTGCTTGAACCAACGAAACTAGTCGAAGTTGATGGCCGGGTGAACGTGCTGGTTTTGGGTCTAGACACGAGAACAGATGGTTTCAGTGGCCTGACCGACACAATTTTGGTGGGTTCGATTTCTATCTTGGAGGGTGACCCGGCTCTGATTTCAATCCCGCGCGACTTCATGGTAAAAATTCCTAACCGGGTAAAGATAACCACGGTCTATAACTACGGAGGTATCAAAAAGGATGGAAAGTTCGATATCCAAAAGGGAGTGGATTTTTCAAAGTCAAAAATAGAGGAAGTCCTAGGAATTAAGATCCCTTACTGGGTGGTGGTGAACTTTGAGGGTTTCAAGGAGATCATTGATACTTTGGGAGGAATAAGCGTGACCGTGGATACCGCTTTTAAGGATTGTGCCTACCCGACCCCCAATTACGGCTACAAGTGCATCAGCTTCAAAAAAGGAACGCAGGTTATGAACGGAGAAAAAGCCCTGGAGTTCGCCCGTTCGCGACACGGCACCGCTCTGGGCGATTTTGATCGGGCCCGTCGCCAGCAGAAAGTAATTGTGGCCGTGAAGGAAAAGGTTATGTCGCTGGATCTTTTGCTTAATCCCAGCAAGTTGAGCAAGTTGTACCAGCAGATCACTACCGCCGTTAGGACCAATGCCAGTTTCGGCGAGATCAAACGTGCGCTGGAAGTTGGGGCCAAGCTCGGGGAGATCCCCCAGATTAAGAGCTTGGTTCTCGACCCCGACTCGGGATTGGTTTACCACCCCGACAATTCATTGTACGGAATTGGTTACGTGATCGTTCCCAAGGAGGGGGAAACCTACTACACCAAGATCCAAGCGGCGGTGCAGAAGCTTTTCTTTGGCACTAATTCCGGAGCCGACTCGGGGGGCAAACCGTGATTTTTGTCTTCCACGGAGAGGACCAGCCGGTACTTCGGGAAAACCTGTTGAGGTTTAAGCACCAGTACGGTTCCGCCCTCTTCTGGGAAGAAAAAGATTCGAAAGGACTCGCGCAGAGACTTGTTTCATCCTCCCTTTTTGAAAGATCCAATCAACGCCAACTTGTCATCTGGGAGGAACCGCCTTTGAAAGAACTTTCCAAACCCCGGCTTTCGGAATGGGAGAAGGGAGTGCAGGACCTGGCTCTGGTTTTTCCGCACCGCCTTCCGCCCGGAGAATTAGATAAATTTTCCGGCGCAAAGGTCTTCTTTTTTGATCCCCAGATTCCTAAAAACGTTTTTCCGCTTTTGGATGCGATCGTCGGCCGCCGTCGTAAGAACGCCATGATCCAAGCGCGGCGGCTTCTCCAGGAGGGCCAGGATTTTGATTTCATTTTGAAAATGATTGTCTGGCAGCTGCGATCACTGGTGCGGGTGAAGAGCAAGGCAGTGAGGGGCATCAATCCCTATGTCGTCCAGAAGCTTCAGAAATATACGGGCGATTGGAGTCTGGATGAACTGCGCCGTTCTCTCTCCGCCGTCCTGGAGGAAGACCGCCACCGCAAGCAGGGTAGGAAGCGGCCTCTGGACCTCTTAATTCACCGTATTATTGGGTAGATTATTGAAGAATGTCGGTGCGCAGGATCGGGTTGAGCGGTTCGATCACCTTTTTCGAATAGTCGATTTGGTCCAGTCCGCTGGCGCCCTCAAAAAAGAGCCAACCGACCCAAGACAGGACCGCGATCAGAGTTAAGGTCAAAATGATTCCCAATTCCTTGGTCATTGCAGATAGAACGCCTTTCCCCGCCCGACAACCTCCAACGAGGTACCCCCCTCTTCCCGGCGGAGCGAAGTTTGGAAAAACTCGATTTGGATCAACTGACCCTTCTCCAGCTCTTTGATAAAAGCGACCAGGGACTTTTGGGGACCGGAGGCGAAAAAGTCAAAAACATAAAAATTAATCTCCCTCTGGGAGACCGTTTTTTCTTGGGGGCGAAAGACCACCGACTTCAGCTGAAAGCCGGCCGAAACGGCATCGTTGTCCAACGCCTGGATGATCTGGGGTTGGGTGTGGCCTTCCGGAATAATGGTTCCGAGCTGGGAGACTTCGGCGGAAGAGAAGAAAGAATTCCCAGCCTGGTTGAGGGCAATAATTTTTTCAGTCAGCTCGTTCTCGTAGCGCTCGCCCTCCCGGAGCTGGGCGTAGGCTTTCAGCGCCGCCGCCGCCAGCGGCCGGATACCCAAAAATCCAAAAACCAGAACCGTTAACAGCGAGAAAGCGATTAGGGTGTAGTCCGTCTTCTCGGTTTGGGTGAAATAAGGCCTTATTTTTGTCAAATAGTAGTAGTAACCAATCATCTTTTAGTAGTAGTGCTGTCCTCGCTACGCTCGGTTGCAATTTTGCTTTGCAAATGTGCTGTCCTCGCTACGCTCGGTTGCAATTTTGCTTTGCAAAAGTAACCAATCATCTCATTTATTTAATCTTGTCCTTGTCCATAACCAGTTCCATCGTGAAGACAAAGTTTCCTTCCCGGTTGAGGCTCCCTGAAGTGATGAGGGCCTCGCGAATTCCTTCATCTTTAATGATGTTGGTAACGAAGGTGGCGAAAGTCAGGCCCTGCGGCGTTTCCGCAATCAACTGAATTTTCTCTCCTTCCAAGCTGAGGGTGTTCAGGATTACGGCGGCAGGCTTGATTTTGTTGAGGGTTTCGATGGTACAGGAAACGCAAAGCCCATTCCCGACCTGAGCGATCTGTTCCAGCTTGCGCTGGGTTTTGCGGAAGGTTTGTTCGAAATCGGCGGCATCCGCCACGATCTTTTCTTTCTCGACCACCGATGTAGAGAGCTTTAACAGATCCATTCCCAGCTTTGCCCGGAAAGAAAAAATTCCCAAAAAAGTCAGCTGCAGAATAATAATCAAAGGAATGCCGGCGGTGCGCGCCCAAAAGGAGATGACTTTGGCTTTCCCGGTTTTGGTTAGAGGAGGAAGGAGTTCAATGCTTTCCTTGGCGGTCGAGGGTGTTGGCTCTGCCATTTTGTCTCTTCAAAATGTTAGATCGCCGCAGGCGGCCGTTATTCGGCCATTCACCGAATCTAGGTCGCCGCAGGCGGCCGTCCATTATTTTTTAATCTTTTTGCTCAAATTGCTTTTCAGCCGAGCCGCTTTGTTGTCGGAGATAATGCCGCGTTTGGCGGCCTTGTCAATCGCTTTTGTGACCGCGGCGGATGTTTTGAGCGTCAGCGGTCCCTTGAGAGCTTTCTTCAGGTTATTTTTGGCCTTCAGATTGATGACCGTTTTGCGGCGGCTCTTGCGAAGGTTTTTGTAGGCACTTTTCAGGTGTGGCATCAGTGTTATGTTAGCATTTTATCGCATGTGGCTATTCCGTAAGGCTCGGGATTTTCTCTTTTCCCGCCAAGTTGATATTCTCTCCGCGGCCGTGGTTCTGAGCGGCTCGATTTTGGTTTCGCGGGTGTTGGGACTGGTTCGGGACCGAGCCCTCGCTCACTACTTCTTCGGCAACGACATCTCCATCTATTTCGCGGCCTTTCGCCTTCCCGACACCCTGTTCGATGTTCTGATCATGGGTGCGCTCTCCTCAGCGTTCATCCCCACTTTTATCTCGTACATTTCCCGCCGGAAGGAAGCGGAGGGTTGGCGGGTGGCGGGGATCGCGGTGAACCTCGCCCTCCTGCTCTTTTTGGGGCTGGCGGTGCTGGTTTTTGTTTTTGCCCGGCCTTTCTCGGCGGTCGTCGCCCCCGGATTCAATCCCGCCGAGATCACACAGATGGCTCAGCTAACGCGGGTGCTTCTGCTCACCCAGGGGCTGTTCGTTATTTCCTCCTTTCTGACCGGAATCCTGAAGTCCTACCAGCGGTTTCTGGTACCGGCCTTGGCGCCGGTCTTCTACAATCTGTCAATCATTCTCGGAATCGTGTTCCTTTCTAAGACGTTGGGGATCTACGCTCCCGCCTGGGGAGCGGTGATAGGCGCTCTGTTGCATCTGGTGATTCAGCTTCCGCTGGCGGTGAAGTTGGGATTCCGGCCGGTGGGGTCGTTGGATTTCCGCCACCCCGGGGTCAGGCGGATCATCAAGCTCGCGGCTCCGCGGGTGCTGGATCTGCTCTCCAACCAGCTGCTGAAGGCCTCGGATCTCTTCCTCGCCTCGCTGATCACCACCCCCTCTTACGGATACCTGACCTTCGCCTTTCACCTCGGGATGCTTCCGGTTTCCCTCTTCGGCTTCGCCCTGGCGGACGCCACCCTGCCGGCCCTCTCCCACCGAGCCGGGAAGAGGGAAGAGTTTCGGGAAACTTTTTTCACCACATTCCGCCAGATCATCTTCCTGATCCTGCCGGCGGCGGCGGCCCTCGCTGTTTTGCGAATTCCGTTGGTCCGGCTGGCCTTCGGCGCCGCCCGATCCACCTGGGATTCGACCGTTCTCACCGGCTACGCTCTCTCCCTCTTCGCCATCGGGATTCTGGGGCAGGCGCTGACGACCTACTTCGTTCGGGCCTTTTATGCTCTTTCCGACACCCTCACTCCGATGAAGGTAGAAATGACCAACGTGGTGCTGAACATCTCCCTCTCGGCCTACGCCATCCTGGTCCTGGGACTGCCGGTTTGGGGCCTGGCCGCTTCGTTCGCCTTTTCGGCGCTGATCCAAGCCGCCGTGCTGGGGGTGATTCTGGCGCGGCGGAACGGTTTCTCTCTCCGGGATTTTATCCTCCCCGGTCTCAGGGTAGGGGCGGCCGCTCTGGTTTCCGGCCTGGTGATGTACGTCGTCCTGAAGGTTTTCGACCGCTCGGCCTGGGACCGGGGTCTCTCTTTCTTGGGGAGCTTTGCTCTTCCTGATGAATGGTCGGCCTTTGTCTTGGACACTCGCTACACCAAGAACCTGATAATGCTGACCGGGTTTGTGGGGGCGGTGGGGGTGGGGGTTTACCTATTGGTTTGCCGGCTGCTGGGGGTTCGGGAGCTTTCCATTTTCTCCCAGATAGGGCGGCGGATCACCCGCTTCCGGAAGCCGATCGTTCCCGCCGCGGCGGAAGAGCATGAGCACGTCCACAGCTAACATCCGCAATTTTGCGATCATCGCTCACATTGACCACGGCAAGTCCACCCTGGCTGATCGGTTGATGGAGAGGACGGGCCTGCTTCCCCCGGCCGAGACGGAAACCCCCCGGATCGACCGGATGGAGCTGGAAACGGAGCGGGGAGTGACCATCAAACTAAAAGCCGTCCGCCTCCCCTTTGAGCTGCTATCCGCCAAATATTCTCTCAACATGATTGACACCCCCGGCCACGCCGATTTCTCCTACGAGGTATCCCGCTCCCTGGCGGCCTGCGAGGGAGTCCTTCTGTTGGTGGATGCCACTCAAGGAGTTCAGGCCCAGACGCTCTCTCACCTGGAGACGGCTCGCGAGTTAGGGCTGGCGGTGGTTGGCGTGATCAACAAAATTGATTCGCCATTGGCGCGGATCCCCGAAACCGAAAAGGAGTTGCGAGATTTGGGAATCGAAGGAGAAATCCTGCGGCTCTCCGCTCTTGAGGGTGAGGGAATTGATGAAGTTTTGCGAGCCGTGGTGGAAAGAATCCCGCCGCCGCAAGGCAAGCTTATCGAACCATTCCGGGCACTGGTTTTTGATTCTACCTTCGATCCGCATTTGGGAACGATCGCCTACGTACGGGTGGTTGATGGAGAAATTGAGTCCGCGAATCGTCCGACCGTTAAGTTTTTGGGTACCAAAGCCTCGGCTCAAGTCAAGGAGATTGGCTATTTTTCCCCCGACCGAAAACCGACTTTCGCTCTGCGGACCGGAGAGATCGGCTCGATTGCGACCGGAATCCGTGATCCGCGAGAGGTCCGGGTCGGCGACACCGTTGTTTTGACTAACCAGACAACCGCGTTGCCTGGTTACCAGCCGCCCCAGTCTTATGTCTTTGCCTCTTTCTTTGCCAAGAATTCCGATTTTGCGGAGTTCCGCCGCGCGCTCCAAACCCTCCGGCTCGAGGAGCCGGCGATTTCGATCGAGGAAATTTCTTCCACCGCCTTTGGCCGGGGATTTCGGATCGGGTTTTTGGGGACTTTTCATCTTGAGATCGTGAGGGAGCGGCTGACGCGGGAGTTTGGGCTGGAGTTGGTGGTGACCAAGCCAACAGTATCTTTCCGGGGGTTGGAAGAGGAGCCCTGGATCCTCCTCACTGTTCTCACCCCTTCGGAATATCTGGCAAGAGTGGCGCGGCTGGTGGCGGAGCGGCGGGGAAAGTTGGGGGAGACGGAAACTCTGGGGAATCGGCTCAAATTTTCCGCGGAGCTGCCGCTCTTGGAATTCGTGCGCGGTTTCTATGATGCATTGAAGAGTATCTCGCACGGCTATGCCTCCTTGTCCTGGGAGTTTTTGGACTACCGGTCCGCTCCTCTGGTTGAATTGGATATTCTTGTCCACGAGGACCTGGTAGAAGGCCTAACCGAGATTGTTCTCCGAGACGAAGCGGAACGGATGGGGCGCGAAAAACTAAAGAAGCTGAAGGAAATTTTGCCGCGGCAGTTGTTTGCCTACGCCATTCAGGCGCGATCGGCCGGGAAAATCCTGGCGCGGGAAGATATTTCTGCCGTCCGCAAGGATGTTCTCGCTAAACTCTCGGGCGGGCACGTGGAACGGAAAATGAAAAAGCTGCAGGAGCAGAAGAAAGGTAAAAAGAAGTTGGCGAAATTTGGCAGAGTGGAGATGCCGCCCGCGGCGTTTTTGGTTTAGAATTAATACATTATGACCCCGGCTGTTTTGGGATTTATCATCAAAAATAATCGCGTCCTCTTGGCGATGAAGAAGCGCAGTTTTGGGAAGGGTTGGTGGAATGGATACGGGGGAAAAATCGAAGCGGGGGAGTCGCCGTTGGAAGCCGTTCTGCGAGAGACTCGGGAGGAGATCGGGGTTGTTCTCAAGGACCCGGTTCACCATGGGATTCTGCACTTCTTCTTTGAGGACGGGGAGACTCCCGACTGGGACGTGCATGTATTTCGGGCCGAAGACTTTGAGGGAGAACCGGCCGAGACCGAGGAAATGGCGCCGCGGTGGTTCTTCGTGGAAGAGATTCCTTACGATGCGATGTGGAAAGATGATCCTCATTGGCTGCCGCTGCTTTTAGAAGGGAAGCGCTTCGAAGGAAAGTTTACTTTTCGCGACAACACCACCCTAATTTCCCACGAGGTGCGGGAACTTTAACCGCGATCTCCCTTGCTTTTTTTCGAAACTAATCTATGCTGGATTTGTTGTCCTTGATGAAGGAGAGGAGACCATCATGGCACTGTCCGATCCGGTGGCTGAAACCATCCGGCGCTACGACGAGTCTGCCGAGGAATACGCCTCCCATTGGTTGGATTCCTCCGTGATGGCTCGGCAGCGCGAGCTCTTTTCGACGAACTTGGTCGGGACGCGCGTGTTGGATCTAGGCTGCGGACCCGGCCGGGACGCGAAGTCTTTTAGGGAGATGGGTTGTGAGGTGACGGGAGTAGATCTCTCGTCCGAACTCCTCGACATCGCCCAGAGCCTGGTCCCGCGGGCCCGGTTTGTCCAGATGGACATCCGCCGGTTAGGATTTGCGGCCGGATCATTTCATGGGGCCTGGGCGTGTGCTTCCTTCTTGCACATTCCGCACCGGGAAGCACTGGCGACGATGCGGGAGATCCACCGAGTCCTATCTCCCGGCGGCTTCCTCTACCTGAGTGTGAAGGAGGGAGAAGGGCAGGGGTTCAACGAGAAAGGGACTTTCTCCGCCTACTACCACGCTGAGGAGTTGGCGCGATTGGCGCGAGAAGCCGGATTCGAAGTACTTCTTCTGTCCGAAGTTCCTAGCCATGTCGTTTTCTTGGATCTCTTTGCCCGACGTTGATGAATGAGCGTTCTAACCCGAAGGGTTGCGGATTTTAACCCTTCGGGTTTGTTTATTTTTGCTTTTTTATCAATCATTTGGTTAAAATGCTAACAACATGGCGGAACTCACTGCGAGACAGGTCGACATTTTGAAAGCAATCATTGAGGAATTTATTGCCGGTGCCCAGCCGATCGGTTCGGAGGATCTGACCGAAAAGCGCCAGTTTGCTTTCTCGCCGGCGACGGTGCGGAACGAGATGGCGATCCTGCATCGGGAGGGATTTATCGAAAAGGAACACTCTTCCGCCGGCCGCCGCCCCTCCGAGTTGGGGCTACGCTATTTCCTGACCTCATTAATGCAGGAGCAGGCGATTCCGGTTTTGCAGGAAGTGGCGCTGAAACAGCGCCTTTTTCAGTACCGGCAGAGTTCCGGGCGGATGCTGCGGGAAGCGGCCCTGGCCCTGGCGGAAGCCGCCGGCTACATCGGCATTGTCACCACACATGAAGGAACGGTTTTCCACGCCGGCACGAAAAACGTCTTGGAGCATCCTGAATTCTTTGATATCAACGTGACCCGAGCGGCGCTGAACCTTTTGGACAGTTTTGATCTCCTGCAGGATCTCTTTTCCCGCGCCTCCGATCCCAAAGCGGTCACGGTTCTGATTGGGAGGGAGCTGGGAGTGGCGAACCTGGAGCCGGTCGGTTTGGTTTTTTCTCACTGGGGCAACGGGCAGAAAGGGGGAGTGGTCGCGGTTTTGGGGCCGGCCCGCCTCAACTATCCAGTGGTTGTCCCACAGGTTAGACATTTATCCCAACTCCTAACTGAATTAGCCCCATCCTTCTAGTTGGGATAAATGCTAGGTTCGCGAAGCGAGCCGTCCAATTGTCCCAACTTCTAACTGAGTTGGCTCCTTCTTTCTAGACCCTAAACCCTACCCCCCTTTTCTCAATATCTCCTGTAGGTTCCTCTTTTTTTCTCTCCTTTTTTCTTCTTTCGCCTCTCCCAAAAGATGAGGAAGAAGCGGGGAATTTTAATCCGGGGAAACCGGAATTTCCGCCCCGCCAGCGGGTGATGGCGGCGGATCCGGTCTAGTTCTCCCTCCAGCTTCTCGCGAGCCTCCCCCTCGGATTCCCTGATCTTCTCCTCCAACTCGTGTTCGAGCTGGTGGACCTGGGATTCGGTCAGGCCGGCGAGCGTTCCCTCGACCGCCCGCTCCATTTCCTTCTCGGCCTGTTCAAAGTCCCTCTTCTCTTCCTCCTCGATCCGATCCAGGTCCTGGCGGACGTGCTCGTCAAAGCCGGCGGCCTTGCGGAGATAGCGGATCAGGAGGATGAGGAGCAAGATGATGATCCCCAGCAGGAAGCTGTAGACCAGCCAGCCGGGGAGATTCAGGCCGAAGAGACTAACCGCTCGCGGATCCACCGTGAACTGGACTTCGGCGGGGGAGCTGACGATGCCCCGGTCCGTGACCGCTATCGCCGTAAGCTTATACCGGCCCGGTCGAAGGAAGGCGCTGTGGGTGAACTCAAAGTTCCCGTCGCTCTCGATCTGGGCGATCAGCTCGCCGTTGAGGTAAAGCTCGACCAGTCCCGCCGGTGCCGTTCCCTTGATCACCAGCTGTTCCAGGATGGGGAGGTAGGAACCGTTAGCGGGTTGGGTGATGCGGGGGTTTACAACATCAATCACGTGGATCACCAGCGAGCTGTCGCGGTAGTTGCCGGCCCTGTCCACCGCCCGGACGGTGAGGGTGTGGGTTCCCTCCGGGATCCGTTCGTACTGGTACGGCATTCCGGGAACCGGGACGAAGTCGCCGCCATCGATGGAGATCTCGTAGTGGTCAATGCCGGAGGGGCGGTCGGTGGCGGAGGCGATGATCAGCGGTGCGGAATCGATGTTCTCGGCCGGCGGTTCTGAGGTGACTTCAAAGGGGTCGGGCGGGGTGGTGTCGATGCGGATCCGGAAGTGGGTCGTGTTTCCCCAGCCGCCGTCCCCGTGGGCGCGGATGTGGAAGTACCAGGTTCCGTCCGCTAGCCCCTCGTAGCCGATGGCCTTTGCGGTTCCTTCGGAGACTCCATCAGGAATGGTGCCGGATTTTTGATTGAGCAGGTAGGAGAAGCCGTCCGAACCAGCCGGTTGGTTCCAAGTTAGGCTGACATCTTTGAGCGCGTACCAGGAACCCTGGTTGGGATGGGTGGCGGAGGAAACGGCCGGCCCGCTCACCGGCGCCGGCTGGATGTCGAAAATCGCGCCGCTGGTGGATCCCAGGACCTCGGTGCCGAAACCGTCGGCCGCCTTCACTTGGGAGGCGGAGGTAAAGGTCAGGTTAGCGGTGCCGGCCGCCCGGGCGAGGAAAGTAACGGTCCCGATTATCCCGGCGCTTCCCGAGAAAGAGCCGGGGTGACCGCACTCAAAATTAACGGTACCACTGCTGTTGGAGTAGCTGGGGGAGCCGCTGATCTGGAGAGTGCAGATGGAACCGCCCACCGAAACCGAGGTGGCCGCGAGCAGGGCGGTCGGAAACTTTACCACCGCCTTGTAGGCGTTGGTGGTGTGCGAGCCGCTGTTGATTCGAACCGAAACGGCAAAGCTCGACCCGACGTAGCGAGTCCCGCCCGAAGGAGAGAGGTAGAGAACGGCGTTGCCGGCTAGGACCGGCAGCAGGGGAGCGAGAGAAAGGACCAGCGCGACAAGAACGACCAAAGGCAGAAACGCCCTTTTAATTTTCCGGAGGAAATTGGTCCGCATAGATGTGCTCACCGTCCGTCCCTATTAAACCTTAATAGAGAGAGGCAGTACAATAGACGCAAAGCGGATATTACTAGGTTTCCGCTCAAGGCGGAAGCCGTCCAAACGAACGTGGCAAGATTTGTTAGCTCCGATGCTTTGATCGGAGCGTCCAATAGAGTGCAACAAACCCGTCCGAAACCGGACTTCCGGAAAACGTATTAGGAATAATTCAAGCGCGAAATTTACTGGAGGCTAACCCGCGTTGTCTTTACTTCGTTTTCTCGAGGCAAAGGCAATGGGCAGGGCGCGACCGTCGCGGAATTATTCCACGGATTCATGGATCTTCCGCTTAGGCTTCCTTGACGGCCCTGCGAAATTCTCGGACCGAGTCGCCAATACCGCGCGCGAGCTCGGGAAGTTTTTTACCACCGAAGAAAATCAACAGGAAAGCCGACAGGAAAACCAATTCCGTTGTTCCCATTCCACCCAACATTACATATCACCTCCTCTCAGGTATGCTGTTCGCATATAACCTAATAGTAGAAAAAAATGAAAGCAGAAATCAATAGGGTTTAAATATGGGTTAGAAGGCGCCGTCGAAGTAGTTGTAGGTGAGGGTGGAGTCGTGGACGTCCCACGCGTCGGTGAAATCCGGAAGGGTGGGGTTGTTGGTGGGAGAGGCATAGCGGTAGGCGTAGTCTCCGGTCGTTTCATCTTCCTGCAAAATATACCAGGCGCCGTCCTTGTTGACGAAGCCGTAGTAGGCCGGGTCGCCGTCATCGATCTCGGTGATGCCGTACTGGGTCGTGACGGACTGGAGCCCCTTGATCGCCGGATCGATCTTGGCATCGGCGGTGTCCTTGACCGCGACCGTTCCCGGTCCGGGAACGCTCCCGAAGAAGGCCGCTCCGGCCTGCTTGGGATTCAAAAGGGAGTAGGTCAGGAGGCCCAGCCCGATTCCGCCGACTTTCTTCAAAAAGTCTCGTCGCTTGGGATCGCCGACCGGCTGTTCCTCCGGCTCCGGCGCCTCCGCCAGCGCCGGTTCGGCTAGGGTAATTGGTTCCGTTCGGTGTTCGTGGAAATCCGCGGTCTCCTTTGGTACTTGCAAAACCGCCGGTTCTGGTTTTTGGGGCCCGATTTCCTCCGGCGACCGCAGTGCTCGGATCAAACGGCCCAGCAGTGTTCCCCAGAAGTAGAGGGGTAGCGGTAGGACCAGAAGGGCGAAGCGGTAATCCGCCGAGATGGTGGCGCTCCAGGCATTGAGGAAGAAAAGAAAGCTGGCGGAAGCCAGGCTCAGCGTGAAGGCGAAGTTGTGCAGTCCGGCGAGGATTTTTCGGCGGGCGAGCGTCCGCAGGAAACCGAGGGCGAAATACAGCGCGATCGGAGAGAGAAGAAGGAGAAGCAGCCGATCGGTGGGATTACCAGTGTTCCCCACTCCGGTGAACAACAGCAGGGAAATCAAGACTAGATTATAAAGAACCAGAACTGCTCTAAAGGCTTTTTTCAAGAACATTTTTATATTGCAAACTCCAAACGGCAGGGTGCGATCGGCAGGGGATGATTTGGAACGGATCCGCAACTCGGTTATATCAAATCTGTTTCGGCTTTCGCAATCTCCTCCATCGCTTTATCTTCAGGATGAAGAGAGTTGCCAATCCTGCGAAAATCAACAGAGCGACGGCGTAGACGGGATAGCCGGGGAGAACCAACCCGAGCAGATAGACCCGGCTAAGGTCCACCTGAAAAGTGACTGTCGCCGGCTCGCTCTCGATTCCTTCCGCCGTGATTAGAGTTGCCTCCAGCTTGCGGTTGCCGGGGAGGATTATCTTTCTGTAGCTGTGTTCAAAATCTCCGGTACCGCTGTTCACTTCGGCGATGAGCCGGCCGTCGAGAGCGAGCTCAACCGTTCCCGGTTGGGAGGAAGTGCCTCTTGTCGTCAAGGGCGAGAGGAAAGGAATCTTTTCCCCTTCCGTCGGGCTGGTAATCGTCGGGGAAGAAACGCCGATCACATCCAGCGTGGCCTTGGCCTCCCGGCTGTTGCCGGCCCGGTCGATCGCCTGGACGGTGATGGGATGGATCCCGCCCTTGATCCGGTCGAACTGGTAGGGGCTAGCCGTGGTCAGCGGAGCCGCCCCGTCAATGGCAATCTCGTAGTGGTCGATCCCCGAGAGCTTATCCGTGGTGGCAAATGAGAGAAGGGGAGCGCGGGTGATTTTCTCCGTGGGCGGATCAACCACGATCGTGAAGGGCTCCGGAGGGGCGTTGTCGATCTGGATCCGGAAATGGCCGGTGAAACTCCAGCCGCTCGTCTGCCGGGCTTTGAGATGGAAATACCAGATGCCGTCGTCGTTCTGGTAGGTTTTGGTGGCCGCCGGCCCTTCCGAGATGTCGTCGGGAGTATCGCCGGCTTTTTGGTTGAGGGAATAGGAAAATCCATCCGCTTCCTCGGTCGCCGTCCAAGCCAGTTCGACCGATTTTTCCCGGTACCAGGCGTTCTGGTTCGGGTGGGTGGAAGAGGAAATCACCGGTACTCCCACCGGTGTTTCCTGCAGATCAAAGGAGGCGGCGCCCCGGGAACTCAAGAGCTCCGTGCCGATGCCGTCGGCCTTTTTGACCTCGCCGGCCGAGATGCTGACCGCCGCCTTTCCCGCCGCCTTGACGAGGAAATCGATCCGGCCGATCCGCCCGGAAGTTCCCTTGTAGGCCTTTGTCGCCCCGCACTCAAAAGTGGCCGTGCCGCTGTCGTTGGAGTACCGTGGCGTCGGTGGGATCCAGAGTGAGCAGACGGAACCGCCGGTCGAAACCGCGACCGCTTCCAGCTTGGCGGCGGGGTAGGTGACGACCGCCCGGTAGGCGTTGGTCGGGTTACCGCCGGTGTTCACCAGCACATCCACCGAGAGATAGGACCCGACGTACTGGGTTCCCGTTTCCGGAGAGAGGAAGAGCTTTGCGCCCGCGGCGAAGAGGGTAGAAGTAATTAGTAGGAGTAGGAATAGGATAGTGAGTGCAAACAGCACCAGTTTATTAGTTAATCGGTTAATTAGTTTCCTGGTTTTTTCCATGTTTCTTGTTCCCAAACCATTCTCTATTCACTATTCACTATTCACTGTGCCCGCCTCAAGGGCACTTGCCCCAGTGGAACAGCAGGATGGAGAAGTCGGTTAGGTTGACATAACCGTCGCCCGAAAGATCGTGGGCCGGATTGTACTGGTTCCAGTAGAACAGCATGATTGAAAAATCGGTTAGGTTTACCCAGCCGTCGAGGTTGTAGTCGCCCAGGCAGGCGACCGAACCGGTGGTGAAGATCTGGGTCGCGCCCGATTTTTCCGTTCCCCACTGCACGACCACCTTAAACCAGTAGGTGCCGGGGTCGGGGACGGTGGCGTTGAAGTTTTTGATCCAGCTCTCGCCGGCGTTGAGGTACTTGGATCCCGAGTTGTAGAAAACATCGTTCCCGCCGCCGCAGGGATTGTTCTCGGTGCTAACCACGCAGTAGGAGTACTTGTACTCGTAGCCGCTCCCGCCCTCGTTTTTGATGGTGACGTTGGCGGTGATGGAAGGAATCGTGTTGTCGGTGATGGCGTTGATAGTCACCTGGGCCGGCGAGCTCTCTACCTCCCAGTAGCTCCCGTCCTGAATATCATTGCCCCCTCCGTCGACGTCCACGTTCACGATTGTTTTCCAGCGCCCGCCGGTGGCGGAGCCGGAAACGGCATAGGAGAGGTTGTAAACACCGGCGGTGTCGCCGAGCGTCATTGTTCCGCTGCTGACTGGATTGAGCATGGAGTCGTAGATGGTGTAGGTCGGCGCGACGGCGGGGGCGGATAGCTCGGTTTCGAAATTCAAAATCCAGATGGTAGCTCGGTAGGTCTGGCCGGCGAGGACCTCGCCGTCTCCCGCGAAGCGAGTCGTCCAGTGTTCCTCCTCGCGGGCGATATTTTCGCCGAGGCCAATGTTCCGAGTGGTCAAACTGCGGGTGAGGTTGTTCCAGATGTCGGTGACGAGGGTGCCGAAGTCGGTCAGGGTACGGCTGGTGCCGCCCCAGACGGCGATGGCGATATCGGCCAGCGAGTTGAACGAGGCCCCGACCGTGAAGCTCTTGTCCAGGCAAAGGGTCTGGCTGGTGGGGACGGTGACGGTGCAGCACATATTCGAGCGGTAGAGCCCGTCGGCCTGAGCGGTGGTGTCGAAGTTGTAGAAGTACCAGCCGTCGGCGGCCTCGCTCATCGCGAACGGCGACCCGCCTAGAGGAGTACTAGCGGGATCGACGATGGACAGGGTGCAGGAGGCGTTGGCCGGGGGAACCGGCACGTAGTTGTCGTCGTACAGGAATTCACCGATGGTGCAGGCGGTGTCCCCGGTCTTGCAGCGGCGGGACTCAACCTCGTCGGCTCTGGCCGGGGAGGGGAACAGAAAAACCAGGCCGACTAGGACAGCCCCCACAATGGAGATCAGGGTTTCATGTCTCATCTGTTTCGGATTCCAAGTTTCAAGCTAAGCTTGCTCCTCTTTTTTGGTACCGCGGAAGCTGCGACGAATCTCTCTAACGGATTGTCCCAGGCCTCGAGCGAACTCGGGGATCTTCCTTGACCCAAAGAGCAGGAGTAAAACTACGGAAAGCAGAATTATTTCTGGCGTTCCTATGTTTCGGAGCAATTTATATCACCACCTTTGTTGGTTGATTAGACTAATCAACGCAACCTAATTAAGAGTGTAACAAGAAATAAGAAAGCCTCTCCTCTTCATTTTCGCTATAATTTCCTCGAAAATGAATAAGGAATATTGGGTCGTTGCCGCCATTGCGCTTTTGATCCTTTCTTCGGTGCTGGAATCTTTTGCTGGTCCGGTGCAGCTGCAGCTCGCCAACCAGCTCGTTTTTCTCTCGCCGTCTTATCTTTCGGTCTACCCACTGACGGCGGTGGCGATCGGGGTCCGGGCGCTGGGATTCCTAATCTTCACGCTCCTGATCGCTTCGCTGATTGAGAAGCAGTATTTTCTCAAAGCGACGCTCCTTTTCGCAGCGGCGGTGCTCGCCCAGCTTTACGCGATCCAGCAGCTGGCGGTTGGAGTGAAGCTGGTTCCGGTCCAGTACACCCTCTCCGTCGCCTACGCCGGAATGGCGGCCGTGCCGGCGATTCTTCTCTATATCGTGAAGGGCGCGTTTTCGGGAGTCGGCTCGAAAGTTTCCGGCGCGCCGGAGGAGAAAGAAGGGGATTCCGAGAAGCGGATCGAAAAGATCAAGGAGTTGAAATCTGGTTAGCCGTATCTTTCCAATCCCGGATTATCCAGCGTCAAATTCATAAGTAGTTTTTTCCGCCCTGTATAATTTAAGTCACAAACGAACAAACGAATAGAGGAGGAGAGTTCAAATGGCATTGCGAGACATGGTTTTGGGAATGTTGCCGGAGAATTTGCAGGTTAAGATTCTCCAGCGAGTTGCGGAGAGAAACGCGCTTAAAGCCTTTCATGAACTGGCTCGGAAAAGCTCGGCCTACCAGGATTTCCTGCGCCGACACGGAATCGACCCTGATTCTGTTCGAAGTATTGAAGACTTTCGGCAGTTCGTTCCTCCAATTACTCCAAGCTACATCAGAGATTACCGTCTACGCGATCGTATGCGCAAGGGAGAAAGTCCGGAATCGATCGTCTTCAGCAGTGGTTCAACCGGAGGGACCCCCAAGACCACCGGTTTGCCCCGGGGGGGGGTAGGAAAAACCGCCCCGATGATCATCCCTCCTCTCAAAGAGTTCTTTGATTTGAAGGGCCCTACCCTGCTCGTCACCACGGCTTACTTGGGGATTACCCCTGCAGGGATCTTCATGGTGAAGCTTTTCACCAAAGCCTTGGAGATTTCCCCCGATCTTCCCGTTGAACCTATCTACCCGGGATACAACTTGGAAGAGTGTCTCAAGTCCCTTAAAGCGCTGGAGGGCGAGTACGAGGCGTGGATTCTTGCAGGTATGCCTGGCTTCGTCGACATTCTCCTGAATACTCTCACGCAGAGTAAATACGTTCTTCCCAAGGCCATCCATGTTTGGGTGGGCGGGGAAGCAATCGACGAAGAGTGGCGGCAAAAGGTTGAAGCGACCTATCATGGCCGAGTCATGAACATGTACAGCTCCGGGGAAGCGGGAGTTACGGCCATGGAAACCGAACTGACTCTTCTCATGCGGAGACTCGCTCACACGGATCGGGATATCGCTCGGGCTATCTACCCTCACCTTCAAGAAGGTTCCTGGTTTGGTGGTCAGGGTTTCGCCGCCGATCCCGGCATCTACCAGGTTCCGCCTTCTATCCTGGTCGAGGGTGTAGAAGAGGGGAATCTCTTGATCACAAAACCGCCCTACCTCATAAGGTATGCGATCGGAGATCTGGGAATTGTCCTGGATTATGGAGAAGCATTACGCCGACTTAGGGGAGTTGGGCAGGATCTTCCCATGATTCTGTCGCGGAGGGGTGCACCGCCTCCCGCTCCTATGCCGATTCTGCTTCTCTACGGGCGAGGGGACATGGGTACTTTCTGTGGGGCGAATGTCTACCACGAGCAGGTTCGAAATGTTCTCAACAGCCCCAGAATTCAAAATGTCTATGGCCAGCGGCTCGGGGAGTTCTTCTGTGCGCCGAGCAACATGAAGCTCGAACCGACCTTGGTGAGTCTCAAGTCAGGAACTCGCCTAGGTGAGAGTGAGGAAGAGCAGTTTAGGCGGGGGTTTATCGAGGAGTTAAGGGTGCTGAACCTTGAATTCAATGTAGTTGTCTCTGCTCCTGGGGATCTTGCTCAACACCTCAGTCTAGTGCTTGTCGAAGAGAAAGACTGGCCCGAAGGAGTGCTGAAGAAGTTGATAAGGAAGAAGACCTGAGTTTTTCGTCTGACAGCAAGAAATATCCTGTATTTCTTGCTGTCCTTTTTTATACAATGCAATTACATGTCTGCTGCTTCTTCACTTAACATTGGAATTCTCATCCTCAATATTATTATCGGTGTTTACATTCTCGTGAGAAGCGGAAGAAAATTGGACCGAATTTTCTTTGGATTGTTTGTAGTTTTCTCTTCAGGAATATCATTTGCTATTTTGATGCTCTCCTTAAGCCCGTCTCTTTTCTGGGGGAGAATGATAAACGCGACCGCGGCCCTCACATCAGGTTCGTTGTTTCTTTTCGCTTACTCGTTGAAGGAAAAATATCGAGTCTCGTTGAATAAGAAACTATTTCTCGGATTGCTCGTTCTATTGGTCCTAAACACAATATTAGCCTTGAGTTCATTGTCGGTGGAGGGTGTGGAATTTTCCGGTGGGGGCGTTGGGCCGGTGCGAGGTCCTCTTTATCAGTTGATGCAGGCTTTTACTATAACTTTGGCTCTGTGGGGATTGGTAAAAATCGCCAGTTTTTACCGAAAGTCTAAAGGTCTCGATAAACTGCAGCTCCAATATCTGGGGATCGGACTGGGGTTATTTACGTTAAGCGGGATTTTTGTTTCTGTAGTGCTCCCGCAATTTGAGATTTTCAGATTTCGCTCCCTAACTTCTTCTTTCCAAATCCTGATGACGATTCCGGTTACATACGCGATTCTCAGGTATAGACTTTTTGATATCCGCATCGCCCTCCAGAGTGGGATTGCGATGTTGCTCATCGCCGCCACCGGTCCGTCAATGTACTTCTTTATCCTTCGAATAGTGGAGTTGGCTGCACCTGAGAGAGTCAATTCTTTAACTCCTTTTGTCGTTGCCGCAACCGTGATTGTTATGTTTTTGGCCGGAATTCAGGCTGTCCGGATTTTTCAGCGAGTTACGGAACGATTTTTCTTCCGTGGAACCTACCTTTACGTAGAAACATTAAGAAAAATTACCGGGGTCTTAAACCGAGCGACTTCGGTCGGAGATTTTGGGACCAAATTAACTAGGACCATCGCGGAAATTTTCAAAACCAAAAAAGCCGCTTTCCTCCTGTGGGACGAAAAGAGGAATATTTTCGTCCCTATCTACGCTCAAACTCTTTCCGACCGTGAGATCTTAACTTTTCCGCGCGATCATGTTCTCATCCAACTGATGGAAAAAAGCGACGGACCTCTCCTTACGGAGGAAATGGCCGAGAGAACTCCCTCCGTGGAGCAGATCGAAAACCTCAAACGCAGCGGGCTTGCCATTTGCTCCCCCATCCGCGTGCGTGGGAAGATAGAAGCGTTCCTTTGTCTTGGGGAAAAGGGCTCCGGTGATCCCTACACCACTCGTGACACCAGCCTTTTGGAAGCCGTTTCCCACGAGTCCGGGGTTGCCTTGGAGAACGCGAAACTCTACACCTCTCTGGATGAGAAGGTGAGAGAGAGGACCAGGTCCTTGAGGGAGGTTCAAAAACAAGAGCTGGAGAAGGCCCGAGATGTGGCCCGTCTTAAAGATGAGTTCTTCTTTATCGCCACCCACGAGTTGCGCACCCCCGCGACAGCCATTGGCGGGTTTCTCAGTCTGGTTTCGGAGGCAAAGGAGAAATTTCCCAGGGACATTCGAGAGAATCTGGATTTTATGTCTCAGGCCAACGATCATCTCAAACAGCTGATCAACGACCTTCTGGAGATTTCCCGCGAGGAGGCCGGAAATCTAGTTACTAAGACCGAGCCTCACGATTTTTCTCCAATCCTCGCCGAGGTTGCCAATGAGGTTCTTCCAATGGCTCGGGAGAGGGGGATTAAGCTCTCGGCTGATATTACCGTTGCTCCGCAGATCCTCTGTGACCCGGGAAAGCTCAAAGAGGTTTTGATGAATTTGGTTACCAACGCGATCAAATATAACCGGGATAAGGGAACCGTTAGTATTTCTGCCTTTCGTCAACCCGGTGAGGATTCGCTGATTGTGGAGGTCCGTGACACCGGGTACGGGATTCCGGAAGAAGTCCAAAAGAAAATTTTCCAAAAATTCTTCCGGGTTGGGGCGAAGGAAACTCAAGATGTTTTGGGAACCGGTTTGGGACTTTTCATCACTCGAATGCTTGTCGAGAAAATGGGCGGGAAAATCAGGTTCAGTTCGGTGAAAGGGGAAGGGTCGACCTTCACCTTCTCTTTACCTCTCGCTCAAGGAAAGTCCAAAAAGGATAAACTACCAAAGTAATGGTTGCCAAAGTGGAAAAGAAGAAAAAAAGGATCCTTATCCTGATCGAAGACAATCCGCTTTTGAGCGGGCTCTATCAGAGTGCCTTTGAAAAGGCTGGATTGGAAGTCGAGATCGCCCATGACGGGGAAAGCGGGTTGGCTCTGGCGCGGCAAGGAAAACCGAGTGCCATTCTCCTCGATCTCCTGATGCCTGGGATGAGCGGCTATGAAGTCTTAGAAGCTCTGAAAAAGGATGCGACGACCAAGAACATCCGGGTGATTATCCTTACCATCATTAACGAGAAGGAGGCTCAAGAAAAAGCTCGAAAATTGGGGGCGGTGGACTACTTGATCAAAACCGATCTGGAGTTGCCGGAAATAGTCAAGCGAGTTGTTTCGCAGCTGGGCTGAAAGAGTTTATTTTACCCCGGCCGTCGCCGGAATCTCTTCTCTGGTGTATCCGGCTAAAATCTCCTTCACCATCTCCACAATCTGTTTCGGTTGGTACTCGCTTTTGACGATGTATTTGACCGCTCCTTTGGAGAGGGCAGTTTCAGCATCTCGCGGGCTAGCCAAGTTAGTTAGGACAACCACGGGAATTTTCTTGGTTTCTTCGTTGGCCTTGAGCCGGTCCATCACCTCAAACCCGTGCATTTTGGGCATCATAATGTCCAAAAGAATGAGGACGGGCTTATCCTCCGCAGTTTTCTTTAGCCCTTCCTCACCATCATGAGCGACCTCGACATCGTATCCCTCGAAAGCGAAGGCTTTTTGATAGAGTCGCGCAATCAACGGATCGTCTTCGACGATCAGAATTTTAGCCATCTGTCTCAGCATACAACCTAAATTTCTCTTTTGGCAAGTTGGTCTTTTTGGATCAGACCGTTTGACCGGCAATATATTTCGAGATCAAGTAGGCGGGCAACCCCGATAGAACCAGAAGGATCGCCGAAATTGAAAAAGTGAGTTCGATCGAGCGGGCCGCGGTTTGGAGAATCGAAGTCTGTGGCCGGCCGACGAAAAGCATTCCGACGACGTTGTTGTCGAAGGATTTGAGCGGAGAGAAAACTGCGAAGTAGGGGACACTCAAAATGTCAACCGATCCCTCAAAGGTCTGCCCTTGAGCCAGAACCCTCTCTTTGACGGTCTCGTTCTCTTCCTTGATTCCAGTAAAACGGCTTTTGCCGTCCGGGGCAATGAAAGTGGTTGCCGAGCGAACGTTGTCGGCATAAATGCTGGCATCCAGACCGGTGGCTTCCTTGACGCCGTCCACAAAGGCGTTGTCAATATCGCTGCTAATCAAGATCGCACCGATTACTTGGTTGTTTCTAAGAACCGGAGCGGCAGCGCGAATGGTGACGACGGGAGCCAGTGTTCCTTCTTTGGTGTCGACTGAGCTCGTTTCGCGGTTTTCCAAGGCCAATTGGATTAACGGGTCGCTCGAGAGGGATTCGCCAAAGTGTTCCGGATCCTCGGCCCGAATTACCACCTGAGCATCGCGGTTCACCACCGTGAGGGTGGTCAAACCTTTAGCTAGAAGATTATTGGTTAGGATGGTGGCAAGGGCGCTCCGATTGGCGCTGGGAAGGGCTGCGCCGACGTGCGGGTCTTGGGAAACAACCTGGGCATCCGCGAGAATTTCCGCCTTCTTACTATCGACGGTGTAAGCGATAACTCCGACGTCGGAACGCAAGCTTTCCAGAGCGCTATTGCGAACGTTGGCGAGGGAAGCCAGGCTGAAAGCAACCGTGGTTATCAGAAAAATTGCCAAAGTGGCGGTGGTGAAAATCATAAAGAGCTGGGTTTCAAAACGCTTCAAGAGATATCCCCAGACCCACCGCCCGAAGATGTAGATCGCGATAAGCAAGATAACCCTCTCGGTGATCCAGAGCGGGCGGAAGGGGGCAACGAGATTGGCGAGGGCAACGTTGGCGGTATCACGGAAGCCGATCGAGACGCCCAAGAGTTCCGCGAGTCCTAGGATAAAGAACCCGAGCGAAACCGGTTTCAGGTGTCGCTCCAAGCCTCGGGCGGCGCGGCGCCGATAGAGTAATCCGGTCACCATTGCTAATACCGCGAGGAGGAACGGCGCCAGTTCCAGTACCGGTAATCCCAGAAAGGACAGCAAGGCCGCACTGCGGAATCGCCACTTTCGGGTCGGCCGCTGCTGGAGTGGGGTAATGAGTTGACCGGCAACCAGAGTGAGATATCCCCCGAAGCGGAAGATGATTTTGAGGGCGCCGGCGACCGCAGTGCCCTCGAAAGCGGTTTCAAATAGAGACTGGTCCACAATCACGCTCTGCACGACAAAGGATAGAGAGAGGAACAGGAACCCCAGAAACGGGAGGGCTTGCTTAAAACTTTTCTGGCCGGTCCAAGCATCAAAGTAAAGCCAGGCGATAGCGAGGGTGATTAGGGCGGCAAGCAGAGAAACGACAAAGTGGAAATTTACGAGTAAAAATTGAGTGGTGAGCATCGACTTATTTTAACAATTATCAGAGAATGTCCAAGAGATTTTTTTCAATTTCTTCCTCCGTCAAAACGCCCGGGACGACTCTTTTGATTACGCCTTTTCGGTCCATAAAAACGTGGGTGGGAAGGGTGAAGATACCAAAATCGTCCACCAGCAAGCCGTCCTCATCGACCGCCAAATTCAGATCGTATTCCCCTCTTTTAGCCAGAATCTTGATCCGAGATAAGTTATCTTGGACAACCACGGTGCCGATTTGGTTCGGGCGAGGAAACTTATCCAAGATCGAGATTTGTTCAATCGAGGAATCGGACCAGGTGTTAACGAAGGAGAGAACGGAAGAGTGTCCGCGCAACGTGACCGATTCGAAAGTTCCTTCGATAGCGGGGAGAAAGAAAATTAGCGCCCGCTTACCCAAAAGGGGATTTATCTCGGCGGGGGGTTGCGATTCGCTAATTTTAACCTCTTGGGAACGGAAGAGATCAAAGATGCTGAAAGGACTAGTCTTCTCAAGAGTGAAATCGGTATTGATCGGGGCGGTGGAGTCTAGTCGAAAGATACTGCTTGTAACGGTTTTGTATCCCGGAGCAGAAATCTTTAAATAGTAGGTGCCAGCGGGAAGGAAAAGACTGTAGGTTCCATCTTTGAAGCTCCGGGGGTTGGTTTGGCCAAAGGACCGGGAATCCCAGAGGTACCAAACTTTGGAAGCCGGTTCTTGGTAGTAGACGGTGATCGTGCCTTTATCTACTCCCTCTAACTGTCCCGGATCAAGCACAATCACATTGGTCAGGCGGCGTTCGGTCACATTTCCGCCCCCGTCTTTTGCTTTTACGATCAGTTCGTAAAATCCGGATTGGGCGAAGATTACCGCGCCGTTCCAGAGACCGGTTTCGTGGGAGCGCGAAAAAGAATGGACGTGGTTATCTATCAAAAGATCGATGGTAACGGGGCCGCCGGCGGCCGAGAGGATAACTTTATGCTCGACGCCGGAAATGGTTACCAGTTGGCCGTTCTCATTGGGGGTCAGGACCAATGGTCCGATGGAGATAAGAGCGGAGCCGACGATCGGCGGCAAGCGGTCAATTACCAATGTGTAAATTTTGGACACTCCTCGGTTTCCCGAGCCGTCGGTGGCTCGAACGACAATTTGGTAATTGCCGTCGTCGAACAAAATCGGTACAAAGTTGAAGGTTGTAGATTTTTTTCCTGGGGAGGTGAGTTTGTCCGTTGGTAGCCAGTTGACCCCACCGTCGGTGGAGTACTCCACGGCAGCGATTCCGTAAGCGTCAGTCGCCCGGCCTGAAATAAGCGGCGGTTGCTCAAAAGGCTTGGAAAAGTTGGTAGTAATCGAAATTCCCGGCGCGGCGGTGTCAGTGACGCTTTTGATGATGGTTTGCGGGGGTGGAATCGTAATTTTTGTCGATCCGGCAGAAGACGCTGTGGTTAAGGAGTTTTGGTCATTTCTGCCGATGTTGCCACTCGCATCTGTACTTACCGCCGAGTAGTAGTAAGCCGTATTTGCCGAGAGTCCATTCAAGGTGACGGAGTGGGATGCAACCAGTGTCGTGACAGTTTTACTGAAACCCAAATCTTCGGTTGGACCGTATTCGACCTTTGAATTGGAAGCTTCATTCGTTGTCCAACTGACCGTTGCTGAAGAAGTTGTTATGCCGGTAACTGCTGTTTCCGACAATTCTGGGGCGAGTACATCGGCAACTCCTGAAATGGTGGTTCCCAAGGATCCGGTGCAACTAACTTCACCGGTTCCGGTGTTTGTTACTACTTGCCAATTTGCCGAGGGAGCTTCACTGTTTCCCGCGGTGGCGGGGAGCGAAAACTGGAATACGGAGCTGGGCGCAACGCTTCCTCCCACAAGTTCCACCAAAGAGCCTCCCGAATACACTGTCCAGCTAGGGACTCCCGAACTTTGAAGAGTAAAATTTTCGGAGGGAACCATTACCCTTACGTAGTTTACGGTCTCAGAACCAGTATTGGTAATCGAAAAACTGAAGGAGGTAGTTGAGTTAGCTTGTACCGATGCCGGAGATGCACTGGCGGTGCAAGAATTAGTAGCCCCTACTATTTGGGGATAAAAAACAAGAAGGGAAATAAAAGAAATTACTATTAAAAACCTAGTTAACTTTGGGAGGATTGATAACATTTCAAAAGCATTATAATTTAGATCGATATCTAGTTGATACTTAGGGTCTTATTTATTCCCTGCCTGAAAGATTGTTGTATTTTTAGTTAGAGATGGCACTGACAATTACTACTGATCTGACCAACATTACCGACTGTGAGACCGATTATGCATCGCCACCGTGGTATTCCATTGGTGCGCAGACTCCTTCACGCGAGCCGGACTTCTTTGCTCAGGGGGCAAACTCTTTCAGCCGGGCCGTATCTGGTGCCGTTACTAAAGGGATGGTTTTTGACCTGGGTGCCGGTGCTGCTCTCGATTTTTCCTCGGCGGGGGCTCATTACAACAAGCTGATCTATATATGGATCCGGTCGAACGTGCCGTCGTTGATGGCTACTCTCGCCAACGGCGGACTTATCGTTCGAATCGGCTCCGGAACCCCGCCCTCCACTGATTACAAAGATTTTTATGTAGGCGGAAACGATTTTCTGCAGGTATCAGCCACAACGGGGTGGATAATGGCTGTGATCGACCCCCGTGCTCCCGCATCTGCTACTGGCGGTACGCCCAACCTTGCGGCTTTACGCTACTTTGGCGGAGCGATGACGACTACGACCACAGCGAAAGGGCAGAACTTTGGAATTGATCGAATTTCCTACGGCCGGGGGGAACTACGGGCTCGTGGAACTCCCGATTCGGTAGGGGGGGGAATCCGCGAGATGTTGAATTGGGATTGGGGGACTGTCGCTAACCGGTACGGAGTTTTGACAGAACGAGCCGGAGTCGTTTATTGCAAAGGAAAACTCTCTATTGGCGACGATGTTTCCACCAACCCAACCGACTTCAGCACGGAGAATGACGTGGTCGTGTGGGAACCGACCTGGTACTATCACACAGCTACGACGTCCATCCGTCCTACCGTTGGGTATGATACGTCTGGCAATTGGAATGATGGGCGAGACAGCAATGGGGTGCCTTACTACGGCATAGAATTTGTCGGTAATGCAACTACTCCTGGCGGAGATACCAAAGTTCAATTCGGGCAGAAGGTAGGTACGGGCGACACCGCATCCGGCCGAAACGGCCCGGTTTTTATTGGATCATATCAAATCCCAACTATCGTTGACGCGGACGATGGAAATGTGGAGGATGTAAAGATTTACGGTACGACTTTCTCCAACTTCAGGGATTTAGATTTTTCTGGGAACAGCGCATCCACCGATGAATTCATTGGGAACACTCTACTGGGTTGCGGTACTCTCCAAGCCGGGCCGGTTGAGCTTCGGCAGGATACCTTTATCGATGGGATCGGGGGATCATATCGGTTCATGGAGAGATTTCTAAATGTTGATGCCGCTGCCGCCGAAGTATTAGCGACTGCCGACCCGATCGTCGACTGGGTCAACGTGGTAAATGGGACGTTTCTATCTATTCCCAACAGAACTGCCGGATATGTTGAGTTGTTGGACCCCGGAGGTTCGGACCAAAGACAGGTCGTTATGGTAACGAATGATGTGGTGGGAAACGATGATCACTATGCCGAAGCGATTGTGCGTTGGCCGAGTGGCGGTGCTAACCAAGGAGCGCTGGGCGTTATCATTCGCAAAGACGCGACCGCCGCAACCGAAAACTACTACTATCTGAAAGCTGATTTGCTCAACAGCCAGGTTACGCTTATTCGCTGCGACGCCGGTACTGATACGGCCATCGCTGGGCCAACCAGCGTGACGTTCTTGGAAGATACTGACTACCTATTGTCTTTGCGAGGTGACGGGACAACTATTGAAGGCTTCGTTTCAGGCAATAGTGCTGTTACTAAGGTCTCAGCCACTGGTCAATCCAGTTATCAAACGAACCGGCGAGTGGGGATCAGAGGAGACGCCGAAGCTGATCAAACCGGTGATGCGCCGCGCCTATCGCGTTTCGGAGCTGGGCCGGAAACATTGTCGCTGGGTTCAGTCCGCCTTCCGGCTACAGCGAATGACGACATGTTGAATTGTTCTTTCATCAATAATGCCCGGGCCGTATCTGTCCACGACGCCGAGACCTTCGACTTCTCCGGCCACGCTTTCTCGGGTAACATTGTTGGGTTGCGAAACCGCTCCGGCGGCACCGTCACTATCAACGTGTCCGGTGGAGATAGTCCGACTCCAGTTGAGAACGAGGGAGCTGGTTCAACAACCATCGCCAACACCAAAAATATCTCAGTAACCACCCTCGACGCAGACAACAATCCGATTGAAGACGCCCAGGTTTTTATCCAGAAAAGATATGAAGACACCGATGTTGGCCACCCCGGAAATCCCTTTACTTCCTCTACAGGCAACAACAGGACTGACGCGGATTTCGTTGTCACCCAAACTCCTCCCGCCGACCTACCGGCTTCAGGGTGGTTGGATATTCAGGATATTTCGACGGGCGAATACCAGACTTATCGGTACTCTAGTAGATCAGGAACCACCTTTACCTTACCCACAGCGGTTACCGGAACAGACGACGGTACGGGCAATGAAACCACAATTAACGAAACTGATATCGGTGACGGAACTATTGTCGAAGGAGACACTATCCGAATGACAAACTCCCCCTTTAATTGGGCGATTGTTTTGTCGGTATCTGCTAACTCAGTGACGACAACTGCATTGTCGGGTGGGGACAGTTGGGCTAGCGAGCCTTATGGAGTGCACACACTAGCCGTAGATTATGTTTCGGCTACCGACACTGCAACTGTTCCTTTGATGAACGAGGAGACCAACGCCAGCGGAATTGCTACTGAAAGCTACAACTATCAAGCTAGCCCCAAGAACGTTAATGTGAGGATCAGAAAATCATTCGGGGCAATAAACTATTTACCGTTAAGTACCCAACAACAGATCACCGACGTCGGTTTAACATTGATCGTAACTCTTACGCAGGACGTCATTAAGACCTAAAATGATTGCCGAAGACTTTAAGATCGACTTCGAAAACAAAAAGATTAACTACGCCCAGAAAGGAAGTGTGGGAGAGTATACGATTCTGGAGTTTTACTCCTATCTCCAGGATATTTTCAACGAGGCGGGGAACATGAAGTATGATATCCCAATCGAGGCCGAGTCAAAGACGAAATATTTCCTCGTCAACGGTTGGACCATTGATAAAAAAGTGCGGAAACACCTTAGGGGTGGAACGCTGGAGGCTATTGATCGCCCCGAATCCCAGCGTTTTACGGTTACAGTAGTAAAACCAGATAGACCACGGAAAAACCCCCTGAATGCCCCGAATTTGCCTATGATACCGAAAGGTTACTGATAGTCCTGCGAAGTTAGTTACCTGATAACTTTATGATTGATAAGGATTTCAATGTCGATTTTAAAAATAGAAAGATTAGCTATAACCCGAGGGGAAGCGGGGACACATACTCAACTAACGAGTTCTATTCTTTTCTCCAGGAAATATTTTCCCGGCCGCAGAATATGAATTACGAGATCCCGATCGAGGCCGGATCAAAAACGAAATACTCTCTTACCAATGAGTGGGTCATCGACGATGGAGCGATGAGGCACATCGAGGGCGGCGACCTTCTGTTGGAAGTTAGGTCGTTGGACGGTAAAAAATTTAAGGTGTTGCGAGGCTTGCTGTAATCCTCGGCGTCTTTGGCGAGGGTTAAATTCTAATCAATTGCCAGATGTTTGATTTTCTCCAGATCTTTCGCGTAATCGATTTGGTCCTCATGAAATCCTTTGAACGCCCCGACGGAAGGGAAATAGGAGAGGACCTTGCTCTTGGAGGAGGGGAGTTCCGCCGGCTGGCCGAGGTAATCGCCGTAGCTCGACCACCGGTAGCTAGTTAAATCCTGGGTTAGTCCGGAAACAACCGGGTTCAGATGGATGTATCGGACCAGGTGAATGAATAGGCTCTCGTTGTCAATTCCAGCGGCTCTGAACCTGCCCTGCATCAGCCCCCCGATCCGATCGTTCTTCTGGTTGAAATAAAGAGTGTAGGCGTTGGTGACTCGCTTCAGCAGTTTTGAGACCCCGTCCTTAGTGTTTTGTTTCAACAGGAGGTGGAAATGGTTCGGCATTAAGCAGTAGGCGACCAGTTCGACTTCCTCGGAGAGGTTTTTTCCGTAGAGGCGGACGGGGGTGTCCGGATATTTTTCGGCGACTTTTTCGATCGGCTGGAGGTATTTGAAGAGGTAGGACTGAAGAGTAGTGTAGTCCTCCTCATCCAGAAAAATGTTCCGCTTCTCGACCCCGCGATTGAAGACGTGGTAGTAGGAATCTTCGGCGAAATTTCGAACGACATACTTTGATGGCATATTTCTTCCTTACCTTATCTCACCGAACGAGATGCAACCTGAGCGTAGCGAAGGGAAGCATTTGGACGGCATTATTTACTTTTACCCTATCCCTTACAGGAATGTCAAGGGGTTCAACCCCTGTTTGACGTTAGGGGTTCAACCCCTTATTGACACAGGGGTATCCCGTTGTAGTATTCTTCTTCCAGAAGCTTCGTCCTTGCCCCTTTTTTAATTAGCGAAATATGTCAGATCAGATTACAACTACTGGCCCTGGAGATAATGCCACTTTTAACGTTTATTATGGCGCAGAAAACCGCCAAAAACGGATCGAGTGGGTTTCCGGTTCATGTACGGTTAGGAAACTTTACTCCCGTCTTCAAGATCATTTTGACGAACTTGGCCAAATGGACGATGGTGTCCCAATGTCCGCCCAGACCCCGACTGAGTACACCATTGGAAAAATCGACGCCGGCGACACTGACCCGTGGTTTATTGATGATTTTACGGTCGAGCATTTAACTGGCGGTGCAGTCAAGACTGCTTCTTGGGATAGAACTGCCACTAATACCGGCGTTGTTAGAGTATTGTGCGATAACAGTGGTGGTACCCCACTTGATACCGGCGATATCGGTGATGATGTTTCTCTTGGCACTAACGACGGAACTTTATTAGATATTCGCGGTTCGGGGACAACAACTTATCTCTGGATTCGACCTGATACAAGTGCCGCCGGTGACGACTGGGATGACTCCGGTACGATTACTGCTGCAGGTAGCAGCAACACCGCTACGTGGACATCCGTAGCAGACGGTGAAACTCTTTGGTCCAACATCTACTCTATCGGTACTCTTGAGGATGAGAGTATTACGCACCTATACGTGATTCAAGACAGTGCAAAGATGATTTCCTCCGTCCAGCCGACAACTAACTACGACTGGTGGATCGATGGCCACATTGACATTTTGGTAAAGGTCCGGGAAGTTAGCGGGTACATCGATGAGGGATTTGTGACAGTATTTGCCCGCCATTATACAAAAAACTACGACAACTATATCGTGGATCTTTCCAACGGTGGTCGCAACCCTATCCCGCTTTCTACCGGAGAAGACCTCAACAACACTACCGGCTACTGGAATATCGCTCTTTCCGGCGCGTCCGGGGCTTTCACTGCGGGTAATTATCTTTATGTTGGTGCAACGTACCCGACCGCAACTAAAAAAGCAGTGCTCACTGCCGTCAACGGTACGACGGATTGTGATTATTATCTGATCGGTACCCTTTCCAATTTTGCCAACCTCGATACCGTCAAAGAGTACGATCCAGTGGCTGGAGCGGATACAGGAGAAAGCGCGACAAGCGCTGCTCCCAGCGCTTCCGGGCCGGCGGCTCTTGCAGGCGTTTCAATTACCCACGGTGGGGCAACTTTGAACGACGGTGGTGCTTACGATATAAACGAGGACGGCACCCCCGAAAATTACTCCATTATCATTGACTGCAGCGACGAGCTTCTGGCCGATGTTTACGAATGGACTAAATGGCTAACCCGTCGGGGAGAGATTACCCAAGATGCTAACACCGATGGAATGGATGGGGAGCAATACATCGGTTCGGATTATAAGATTCAATACACGTCCACAGCTCCGGGTGCCCTTACCGAAGGTGCCGAGGTAACCGGAGCAACTTCGGGAGCAAAGGGCACAGTTGTTCAAGTCAACGAAACAGATAAGATTGTTATTTTGAGAAATTCTCGAGGAACTTTTGGTCCGGCTAGTGATCCAGATGAAGATGTCACCGATGGAACAAACACCATTTCCACCAATACATTTACGCGGATCACCCCGATTAAATCCGCCCCGTTAGGTACTTTTGCCGGTGTTACTTGGTTCTGTGCTCCTGGGGTTGTATTGATTAATGTCCCCGGTGCAGATGCCAACAATTATCAGCTCACCGACGATGACGGAAATGTTGTCACTGCCCCCGACAAAATTACGATCAAAGTCACTAACACCAAGGAAGGTGACAAAATTGGGGTATTCAGGATCGTTCCCGCTACGGGAGAGATTGATAAAGATGACTATACTCCCACTGCCGCCCAAGCTCCGGGGGAAACCACACTTGATCTCACCGCCCCGATTGCTAAGGACGAACCTGGAAAAGTTTCACCGGGTGCGGTTTTGCGGTTAGTCGATGCCGATGCTCAATTGGAGTACAGAATAAGGTATACCAGCTGGAGCAACGGGCCCAACGGCGCGTTTGTACTTTCAGCCACATCCGGGACGGCAACCGGAGGAGATACCGATACGCTGACAGATTCTGGGGCGACTTTTACATCAACGGCAAAAGTAGGGGATCTAATCAGAAATACTACTGAAGCCGTCATTGCCTATGTGCTTGCAGTTGTTTCTGATACCGAATTAACAACAACACCGGTTACTAGCTGGAGCGGTGACGGATATCAACTTAATGGTTTGCCGATCACCACTGCGGCCGCGGATCGGGTTTACATTCCGGTTCTTGATGTGTATGAAGCGGGGGCGGATGGATTTGAACAAAATATCGTTACATACGATATCGATAATCGCGCTACCTCTGCCGTGCGGGTTAGGGCAAGGCACGCGGACCTTCCAGAAAATGACGGCATCATTCCCTACGACGCCAGCGGAACTATCGACAGCACCGGCTTGTCTAACAACATTATTAGAACGCCGGACACGATTTTTACACCGTAAGGTGACCTGCTTGCGTGGTTTATAATAAGATCCGATGAAGTTTGAAGTTTTGAAAGCTATAAGCGGAGGCAAATTATACTTTTTCGCCCGCGACCCTCGGGGGAATACCAGATTGCGTGCAAGCACCATGGAAGAAATGAAAAAAGAAATTGAGGTATTCAATGAAAGAGAAAAGATTGGTGAGATAAAATCTGGATCTGAGGGGGAAGTTGAGAGCAAGAAAATTACGGTAGCCAAATTAACTAAAGAAGAAGTCGAACCGGAAGTTCAACCAGAAACAAAAAATAAAGTTTCAAAAAATAAGAGGTCTGTTAAGAGTACCAAAAGAAAATCCCCACAGAAGTTCTCGGGATACGTGCGTTAGCCAATAATTACTAAATATGGAACCGGTAACTTCCGAAGAAGCACTACAGTATGATAAAGAGGCGCTTTCAACTGATATCAAAAAGAGGAAGGCGAATATCAAGATTTTTGAAGAGGCAATTGCCAAAGAAAACGAAGGGATCGATCGTGATAACCAGATGATTGTGATCATTGAGGCGCACCAGAAGGTAAAGAAATGAAATGGCCCTCGTTTTTGATAAAGCCCTTAAGGTAATCACCGTCGAAAAACCCCAGAGAGAGCTTACGATTCAGGATTTGCACGACGATATCCGGCTGTTTGAGGAGAAAAATCATAATCTGGAGGTGGCTCAGATCGTCAACGCCTCCGGTAAGCAGGACTTGGGTGGGGGTATTCTGGTGGGTATCACCTTGGAACTGATCAATGATTGGCGATTGGCGTTTGAGGCGCGGACCGATCAGGAGGTCGAAGACGAGGGGTTCCCGCCGGTGGCGGAGGGTGGGACCGTCCTTTGCTTCGTCAGAGGGGGGAATTTGGTTGCAACCAACATCTACAATAACAACCCGGTCTTTGCAACTCAAAACACCCAAGTGACCATCGCTCAGTCTTCTTCGGCGACGATCGCGACTCCCGCTTCCGATTACGCGGCGCTGTACCTGATCGAATCTCTACGAGGTCGACACGCGTCGATCGGATCTGTTTGGTACTGGAGCCCGGCCGGCGGAAGCGATTCCAATAACGGTACCACGCCCTCCACGGCAGTGCAGACTTTCGCTCAGGTTAAAACCCTGATCAACCTCGATGGCGGCGCCGGCCGCAGCGATGTAGTCTTTGCTCTGGCAACCGATTCCGACGGAATCACCACCACCGGCGAAAAAATTACTATCGACATTGCCTCTCTAAAGGTTCGGGGTCCGGGATACAATTTCCAATTCGATCCTGGTTCTACCGGAGACGCGATTACCATTAGTGCCGACAACGTCGAGTTCTCCGGGTTCTACGTTACCACCGAAACCGGCGGAACGGACAACGGGATCGTCGTGACGGGAGACAACGCCCTCATCAAAGACGTCTGGGTGAGCGGCGCCACCAGCAACGGAATCAGTGTCTCCAGCTCCGCCCGGACCACTATCGACACCTGCGCGATCGAGGACTGCGCCGGGAACGGGATTAGCATCGGGGAGACGACTAGCATCGCCAAGGTTCGCCAGTGCATCATCTCCGGCAACGCCGGTGACGGCGCCGACCTGGCCGACGGTTTCACGGACATCGTCGATAATATCTTCGAGAACAACCTTATCTTCAACAACACCGGCTGGGGGATCGATGTCGGCAGCGGGGTGGTCCGCACCGGCATCCGCCTCCACCACACGATCGCGAAGAACACCGCCGGAACTATTGATAAGACCGACAGTGTTGACACTTTCGAGGACACCTCCGGAACGATCACGGGAGGGGACATCACCGCCATCGCCGAAGCGACCGCCGATACGGTCTGGGATGAACTGATTTCCGCCCACACCGGTACCGGTTCTGCCGGAAAAACTCTCAAAGACACGAAAGTGAAAGCGACTTTAGCATCACTTAAGTGACGCTAAACCCTAGACCCTATACCCTGGTTGCTGTGCTACTATTTTCCTAGAACATGTTAGCCAACATCGGTCCGGCGGAAGCCATCATTATCTTCATCGCCATCCTGTCAATTCTCTTCGGTAGCAAAAAAACGAGCGAGATCGCCCGCGACGTCGGCGCGGCCGGGAAGGAATTCAAGAAAGTCGGCAAGGAGTACCGGGAGGCGATCGAGGATCTCAAGAAGCCGGTGAACGATGTTCTGAACGCCCCGGCCGAGGAAGAAACCGCCGCCGAAGCACCCACAGTTGATATGGCCAAACAGGAGGTAGCCCAACTTGCCCAACTTGCCCAGAAGGCGAAGGAGGGATCAAAACCGGAGGGGGGTGAAAAGAGTGCCAGTTAGAATCGGACTTACGGAACTAATCCTGATGTCTCTGTTGCTCCTGGTGTTCTTCGGGTCGCGCAAAGTCCCCGAATTCATCAAAGGAATCGCGGAAGGCGTCAGCGAATTTAAGAAGAGCGCGGGAAGTAAGGAGTAGTTCGGAATTACCCCAAAATGTCTCCAGAAAACGAGAGACCTGCCGACTTAGGTTGGGAAGGTCTCATTGACAAATTCAGCCCCTTCTTGAACGAAATCAAAAAGAGAGTCCGCCTTTTCATCATCCTTTTCCTGGTTTTCGCCGTTCTGGGATTCGTCTACTACGAACAGATCATCAACTTTAGCCTAAGAATCTTTCGGTTCGAAGGGGTTAACATCGCCTTTACCTCACCGTTCCAGTTCATCAACCTCGCCTTTAGCTCTGCCTTGGCCGTCGGGCTGATCGCAGCCCTGCCGCTCGCCCTCTACCAGATCTTTTCTTTTCTGCGGCCGGCGCTCAAGAAGAGGGAGTTCCGGATTATCATGACGCTGATGCCGCTGGTGATCTTCCTCTTCTTCGTGGGCTTTTTCTACGGGGTGGCGGTGATGAAGTATGTCATCAGCCTCTTCTATGAGAAGGCGTTGGAGCTGGAGGTCGGCAACCTTCTGGATGTCTCCGCGCTGCTCTCCCAGATCATTGTGACTTCTTCCCTTCTGGGAGCGGCCTTTGAGTTTCCGGTCGTGCTAACGGCGCTGATGCGGATCGGTGTCCTCGGTTACCGGACGATCTCCTCCCAGCGGCCGATGGTTTACTTCATCTGCCTGCTCTTCGCCAGTCTGCTACCGCCGACCGACCTACTCTCCCTGGCCCTGCTAACGGTGCCGCTGATCCTGCTCTTCGAGTCCACCCTCTTTATCAATCGGGTCGTTCTCAAGACTCCGGTGTCTTGACCTTTCGATCCTCAAACCCTATACTGGAGCTACTGGTTGGTGGGCTCGTCCCACCAATTGTTTTGAAGAAACAAAATGGACGCTCTGCGGAAACAGAGCTAGCATTTTGGAGAAATAAAATGGCAACAACAGAGTTTAGTGCGGCAATTAATCAGCTCGCGGCGGAACGGGGAGTTTCCCCGGAGTCCATCATTGAAGGCGTCAAGCAGGCGCTCGCCGCTGCATACCGCAAGGACTTCGGCGGTCCCACCCCGGTCGTGGAAGAGGGGGAGGAACCCAAGGACGATATTGAAGTTAAGTTGACCCTGGAAACCGGGGAAGCCCGGATCTTCAAAGAGGGCAAGGACGTGACTCCGGCCGGCTTTGGCCGGATCGCCGCCCAAACGGCGAAGCAGGTTATTCTCCAAAAAATCCGGGAAGAGGAAAAGGAAGCGATTCGAACCGAGTTCAAAGAAAAAGAGAAGAGCATCGTTTCCGGCTTCGTTTTCCGGGTGGAAAACGGGGTTGTTTTTGTGGACCTGGGCCGGACGCAGGGGATTCTCCCGCCTTCCGAGCAGATTCCGGGAGAGCAGTACCGCACCGGGGCGCGGGTGAAGGCGCTGGTGAAAGAGGTTCAGGAGGGAACCCGGGGTCCGGAGATTTTGCTCTCGCGGACCGATCCGGAATTCGTGACTGAGCTTTTCGCCCTCGAGGTTCCCGAGATTTCTCAAGGAATCGTCAAGGTGGAAGCGATTTCCCGGGAGGCCGGCCGGCGCACCAAGATCGCGGTTTCCTCCAGCGAAGAGCGGATTGATCCGGTTGGTTCGTGTGTCGGGCAGAAGGGTGTCCGGGTGCAGGCGGTGACCCACGAGCTGGGTGAAGAGAAGGTCGATATCATTCCTTACTCGGCGGATGATGCGACTTTCGTTTCTTCGGCGCTCTCGCCGGCGAAGGTTATCGAAGCGAAGCTCAAGCCCAAGAGCCGGACTGCCGAGGTGGAGGTGCCCGAAGACCAACTCTCGTTGGCGATCGGCAAGGAAGGCCAGAACGTCCGGTTGGCAGCGAAGCTGACCGGTTGGCGGATCGACATTAAGGGCGCCGGAACGGTCTTTGCCGAAGGGACGAAGGGTTTGGGATTGGTCGACCAAGGTCTTTCGGCCCGCGTCGCCAAACTCTTGGGAGAGGCGGGGATCGAGAGCGTCGAGAAGTTAAAGGAAAAACCTTTCGAGGAGATCAAAACCATCAAGGGATTAGGACCGAAGGCTCTGGCCGAGGTTGAGAGAGTAATCGCTAATGTCCAAAAAACAGCTGAACCCAAAAAACCAAAAAGCTAATGCCGCTACCCGTCCTCCTGTCGTTGTTGTCTTAGGGCACATTGACCACGGGAAGACTTCTCTTCTAGACTCTATCCGAAAAACTGCGGTGGCCGCTAAAGAAGCGGGGGGAATTACCCAGAAAATCGGTGCCTACCAGATCACCGAGTCCTCCGGCCGCCGGATCACTTTCATTGACACTCCCGGACACGAGGCCTTTTCCAAGATGCGGCAGCGCGGGGCGGGGGTCGCCGATCTTGCGGTTTTGGTCGTTGCGGCGAACGACGGTGTCAAGCCCCAAACAGTGGAGGCAATTGCCCACGCCAAAGCAGCGGGGGTGCCGCTGGTGGTGGCGATCAACAAGGTTGATCTGGCTTCGCCGCAGGACGTGGCGAAGGTTAAGGGCCAACTGGCAAAGGAAGACGTGATTGTGGAGGACCAGGGCGGCAAAATTCCCGCGGTGGCGGTTTCGGCGACGACCGGCGCCGGCGTTCCCGAACTTTTGGAAATAATCGGCCTTTCGGCCGACATGTTGGAGCTCAAGGAGGAAACCGGCGGAGAACCGGAAGCCGTGGTGATCGAATCTCTGCTTTCCTCTCAGCAAGGGCCGTTGGCGACGCTGATCGTCAAGAAGGGAACCTTCAAAATCGGAGATCAGATTTTCGCCGGCGAGGCCTCGGGAAAGATCAAGGCTTTAGTGGACGACACCGGTCAAAGGATTGCCTCGGCCGGCCCAGGAACCCCGGTGCAGGTCCTGGGTTTTTCGGAAGTTCCTCCGGTTGGAGCCCTGGTTACTCGTTTGTCCGCTCCTACCTCTGGTGTTGCCTCACCAAAGGCGGTGACCAACCAACCGGTCAACCCCGCCGCCGAGCCTACCACCAGCCTCAACGTCGTTCTGCGGGCCGATACCCAGGGTTCCTTGGAAGCGGTCGAAGTTCCGCTCGCCAATCTGGAGGCGGGTGGTAAAGGAATTAATTTCCTCCTTAAGAGTATCGGCCCGGTCTCCGACTCGGATGTTCGCTTAGCGGCGGCTGCCAAGGGAGTGATTCTGGGCTTCAACGTGCCAACCGGTTCCTCCGCCCGGAAATTGGCGGATGACTTGGGGGTGGGGGTGCGCTCTTTCCCAATCATCTATGAACTTCTGGAGGCGGCGGAAAAGCTTCTCTCCGGCGCTCAGGTTTTGGCGGAAGAAAAGAAGGCGCCCGAGGCAGAGGTTCTGGCGACCTTCACTCTGCACAGCGGCGATATCGTCGCTGGCGTTAAGGTCCTCAACGGCAAGTTTAAGTACCGGGACCGCATCAAGGTTTTTCGCGAGGGATCGGAAGAAGAGGTTCACCAGGGAAAGGTCCGCGGATTAAAAGTCGGCAAAGACGAGGTTCAAGAAGTGAAAACGGGACAAGAGGCCGGAGTTCTGGTCAAGCCGGATTTTGAGTTTAAGAAAGGCGATCGTATCGTGGTATCGTAAAATAGATTAAGAAAATGGCAAAAAAGAAGATTGCGAAAAAAATAACAAAAGTAACAAAAGCAGCGGAGCCGAAGGTCAAGAAAGTAGCGGCTAAAGTTGAGTCTATCTCCCAGGCGAAAAAGGAACTGGTAGCGCTTTCGGCTACTCACGCCACCGATACCGGTTCTCCGGAGGTGCAGATCGCACTTTTGTCGAAAAGAATCGGAGAGTTGACAGAGCATCTTAAAATTCATAAGAAGGACCTTAGTTCGCGCCGCGGCCTATTGGGACTTGTCAACAAGCGTCGAAAACTTTTAATGTATCTATTAAAGAAGGACGAAAAACGATACCAGGTAATTACGGAAAAGATAGGATTGGAAAAATAGGAACAATTTTCTTCCCTTATCCTCGTATCTGGTTTCTAAGATACTAAAATGAAAAAATTGATCAAAAAAGAAATTGAATTTGGGGGCCGAACTCTTTCGTTGGAATACGGAGAGTTGGCCGGCCAGGCCAATGGTTCGGTGCTTGCTCGCTACGGGGATACCGTGGTTTTGGCAACCGCCACCAGTGAAAAAGCCAAAGAAGATATCGGGTATTTTCCCCTGACGGTGGATTATGTCGAACGGCTCTACGCCGGTGGAATCATCAAGGGTTCCCGCTTTGTGAAGCGGGAAGGCCGGCCCTCCGACGAAGCCATCCTGAACGGTCGGTTAATCGACCGCTCCATCCGCCCGCTCTTCCCCAAAGAATTCGGCGATGAGGTGCAGGTGGTCCTGACGGTTCTCTCGGTAGATAAGGAGAACGACCCGGCGGTCCTGGGTTTGATCGGCGCTTCCGCGGCTCTGGCCGGTTCGGACATCCCCTGGGAGGGACCGATCGGCGCGGTCCGGGTGGGGAAAGTCGCCAAAGACGGCGGCGCCCCTGAGTTGAAGCTCAATCCGCTGGCGGCGGAGACGGCGGTATCGGACCTTGATCTGATCGTTTCGGGAAAGGAAGACGAGATCGTGATGGTGGAGGGCGGAGCGAGCGAGATTCCCGAGGAGGATATTCTCAAGGCGATAGAGTTTGCCCAGAAATCTCTCTCTCCAATTATTGGGCTGATCACCGATTTGGCGAAGGAGATTGGCATCGCCAAAAAAGAGGTGGCGGTCGACCCCCAGGTCAAACACATGATGGAGGACCTGCGCGGCTTTGCGCTCGCTCCTCTCAAGGAGATTACCGAAAAAACCAACAGCAAAGAGGAATTTAGCGAGAAGCAGACGGAGCTTATCGAAAAGGTTTTTAAGAAGTTTGAGGGAACCTACCAGAAGATGGCGATGGGGACCGGAATGAGCGACCTGACGAAGGAGGCGGTGCGCGAGCTGATGATCAAGGACGGAAAGCGAACCGACGGCCGCAAGTTCGATGAGGTGCGGCCATTGCACATTCGGGTGGGCGTTCTGCCGCGGACCCATGGCTCGGCCCTTTTCCAGCGCGGGGAGACTCAAGTTCTCACCACCGCGACACTGGGTTCAACCTCCCTGGAACAGATCCTGGAGGGGCCGGCCGGCGAGACCACCAAGCGCTACATGCACCATTACTACTTCCCGCCGTTCTCGACCGGAGAGGTCGGTCGGATCGGCACTCCCGGCCGCCGGGAGATCGGTCATTCCGCGTTGGCGGAAAAGGCGTTGGACCGGATGATTCCTTCCGTCGAAGAGTTTCCTTACGCGATCCGTCTGGTTTCGGAGGTGCTCTCCTCCAACGGCTCCACCTCGATGGCTTCCACCTGCGGTTCGACCTTGGCCCTGATGGACGCCGGCGTGCCGATCAAGTCTCCCGTTTCCGGGGTGGCGATGGGTTTGGTCACCGATGGTAAGGTCTTTCGAGTTATCACCGATATTGCCGGGGTGGAGGACCAGTGCGGCGACATGGATTTCAAGGTGGCCGGCACCGAGAAGGGAGTGACGGCGGTGCAGATGGATATGAAGGTTAAGGGTCTGCCTCACAAGGTGATGGTGGAGGCTCTGGCGGACGCGCACAAGGCGCGGTTGGGGATTCTAAAAGAGATGCTCAAGGTGCTCGACAAGCCCCGGGAGAAACTATCCCAGTACGCGCCCAAGGTGGCAACGATCAAGGTCCCGATTGAAAAAATTGGCGAGGTGATCGGTCCGGGAGGCCGGATGATTCGCCGTCTCACCGAACAGACCGGAACGGAGATTGATATCGACGACAACGGCACGGTGAGCATCTCCGGCCCAGACGAGGACAAGGTCAACGAAGCCCGGAAGCTGGTGGATGATCTCACTCGGGAGGTTCAGGTCGGGGAGATTTTTGAAGGTACGGTCCAGCGGATTATGGATTTCGGCGCTTTTGTGGAAATCCTGCCGGGCAAAGAGGGAATGGTGCATGTTTCCGAGCTCGCCTACAGCTTCGTCGCCAAACCGACCGATGTGGTCCAGATCGGAGACAAGATAAAAGTAAAGGTAATTGAGATCGACGCGATGGGCCGAATCAATCTTTCGAAGAAAGCATTGGAGAAGCCGCCCGAGGGGTATCAGGAGAGGCCCCGCGAAGATCGCGGCGGCCCTTCCGGACCACCGCGGCCTGGCGGTCGCCCGTTCCGCCCGGGGGGTTTTGGCGGCGGTTCTTCCTATCGAGGAGGTCCTTCTTCCCGTCGGCCGGGGGGTTATTCACCACAGCGGCGGCCGGGATTCGGTGGTGGTGGAGGCCGGGAGGGTTATCGTCCCGCTTCCGACCGCGGCCGTCGTTAGATGAGTAGTAATGGACGGCCGCCTTGCGGCGACCTAGCATTCTCGCTTTGCTCGAATGAAAAGTAAGAAAGAAGAACTCCTGGCCCAAATTGATCGGGCGGTCAAAACCTGCCACGGCTGTCGCCTTTGGAGAACAGCAAATCACGCCGTCCCTGGAGAGGGAAGTCCCGGTGCCACGATTATGTTTGTGGGTGAGGGTCCCGGTTACAACGAGGACAAGCTCGGCCGCCCGTTTGTCGGCCGGGCCGGTGATTTGCTGGATCGTCTGCTCTCGCGCAACGAGATCCGCCGCGAAGAGGTTTTCATCACCAACGTGGTCAAGCACCGCCCTCCCGAAAATCGGGCGCCGATGAAGGACGAGGTGCGGGCCTGTCTGCCATTTTTGATTCAGCAGATCAAGGTGATCAACCCCAAGGTCATCGTGCCGCTGGGTCGCTCGGCGCTGGATATTTTTTTGAAGGACAAGCTGATCGGCGAGATGCACGGTCGGGGATTCAAGGTCGGCAATCGGATTGTCTTCCCGCTCTATCACCCGGCGGCGGCGCTGCGTTCCCCGGCGGTTCTGCGGATTCTGGAGCACGACTTTCGTAGCCTGCCGAAGATTATTCGGGGGGAGCTGGCACCGGTCGAGATCGAGGTCACCAATGGCGATAAGAACCAAATGAAGTTAATATAAAATATGGAAGGTCAAAACAACTCACAACCGAATAGGAGAACAGAAGAGAAAATGAGCCTCAAATTTATTCCGATCGGGGGAATGGGCGAAGTCACCAGGAACATGTACGTCTATGAGACGCCGAACGACATGGTGCTCGTGGACTGCGGCATCGGTTTCCCGCCGGAGGAAGAAGGTCTGCCGGAGAACACGCTGCTGATTCCCGACTTTTCCTATGTTCTGGCCCACCAAAATAAGTTGCGGGCGCTTGTCATCACCCATGGCCACGAGGACCACATCGGGGCGATTCCCTACCTGTTGAGGAAGATCTGCGTCCCGGTTTACGCCGCCCGCCTGCCGGCCGGAATGATCCGGGAGAAACTAAAGGAGAGGGGACCGAAGAAGGCCGAGATTCGAGATGTCACCGATGGCCAGCGCGTCCAGCTCGGTCGGGATTTCTCCTTTGAATACATTCGGCTGACCCACTCGATTCCGGACACGATGGCAATCGCATTAACTACTCCCTTGGGGGTAGTAATTCACACCGGCGATTTCAAGCTCGATCCGACGCCCCTCGACCGCCGCCTGGCCCAGCTGGGGAAGATTGAGGAGTACGGTCGAAAGGGCGTGCTTCTTCTGGCTTCGGACTCCCTGCGGTCGGAGCGGGAGGGTTCCTCTCCTTCGGAAAGAATCGTCGGGGAGACCTTCTTCAAAGAGATTCAGAAGACCAAGGGAAGAGTCTTTGTAACGATGTTCTCCTCGGACATTTCTCGGGTCCAGCAGGCGATCGACGTTGCCGATGCTCTCGGCCGCAAAGTAACTCTGGCCGGGTTGTCGTTGGAGAAGAACTTTGAAGTCGCCCGCAATCTGGGATACCTCGCCGTTTCCAAAGGCCAGGTCATCGACAACGCCAAGCTCAAGAAACTGCCGGTTTCCGAACAGTTGATTTTGGTCTCTGGTTCGCAGGGCCAATCCAACTCTGCTCTCTCGAAGATGGCGCGGGGCGGCCATCGCAGTTTCAAGATCGGGCAAGGAGATCTGGTGCTTTTCTCATCCGATCTGATCCCGGGCAATGAAGATCGGGTCCGGAATGTCCAGGAGGATTTGAGGAACGTGGGCGCCAAGGTTATCTATCTCGAAGAGATCCCCGAGATCCACGTCTCCGGCCACGGCTACGCCGATGACCTCATCCGGATGATGCGCGCCGCTCAGGCCCAATATCTGGCGCCGATCGGCGGAACTCCGACATCGATGCCGGAGTACGCCAAGCTGGCCAAGGGTTACAACTACCGTGACGAACAGATCTTTCTGTTGGAGAGTGGGCAGATCCTGGAGTTCTATCGTTTTGAGAACCGCGTCGCGGCGCGGATCGCGGGCCGGGTGACGCTGCGGGAGTTTTCGGTTACACAAGATTGATTCCTTCGGAATCAATTTTGCTAGCGATCTCTCCTAGATCCCGTCCAAGATTGATTATTTCAGAATTAATCTTGACTTCTTCTCCTTTACCCTATAACATAGAAGAATATCAATCGTTTCCGTCGCCTGAGGCGACAAGGAGAGAGGCTATGGCTTCGTGTTCTGGTTGTTACTACCACATGCGGGTAAGGAGTCAGTGCGGCTGGTCGGGGGATGTTCCTCCTCAACCGGGCGGGGAGCGGTGTAACCTCGTTCCCTTGCAACAGGCTCGCGTTCCGGAAGGAACAGCGATCGCGAAGTCCCATCGACTCGTTTCGACCGCCGATCTCGCCGCCGAGAACGAGAGCTTCGCGGACGCGACGGGCCGGCTGGACTGATCGGGTACACTGTTCGTAGGGCGGTTAACCATCTTGGTTGACCGCCTTTTTTTGCGCTCGGGAAGTACTTTTTCGTAAACGGTATTGTTCACCCGCCCGGGTTTCAAGTTCTCGCTCCGCGGACTCGCTTCCGATGACCGCAAGCGATTTCTCAAAGCACGGGATCGAAATCGTTCGCTAGCTCGAACATCGCGGAGCTGGGCTTTCTCGAAACCCGCTGCGGGATGCCTGCCCGCCTTTGGAGGGTTCCTCAAAAGTAATTCCCCCTCGTACCATAATTTGGCTCCCAACTATCCTGTAGTGATTGACGAACGGCCATTCCCGTGTTTTAATTGAAATAGAAGTTAATTCTTGAAGAGAGGAGGAGATTCGGTGCCTGTTTGGCTTATCCTACCCGTAGCCATTGGAGCCACTTTTGTTTCAAAGCTTTTTGCCCGCCGGTATCAGGTTTTTCGTAGCTGTTCTAAAGAACACCATCTGGGTTTGGTAACGCTGACCCACCACGCGAAGGTTTCCTGCGATGTGGCTCTCTGGGTGGCCAACCACGCTCTGGAGCTCTGGGATAAGTTGGGCGTTTACTTTCCCGAAGAGACAACGGAACCGTTTGAGCTGGATGTGATCTGGAATCCTCACCGCAGTATGGGCTTTAAACCCAATCACACGTCGCGGGCGAGAATCAATATGGCGTGGTTCTTCATCGACGTGAACCACTCCGATTCCCAGGAGCAAGACCTGCGAGGAACAATCGCTGAGGAACTGCACCACATCGTTCGTTACCGGGAGAGAGGGGAAGAAGAGCCCTACCAGTTCCGGCCCGTCCATGAAGACGGTCACTTTGGCGCGGTGCTTTATTACTCGATGAACGAATTCGAGTACGCCGCCCTCCGCTTCTGTGTGCAGGCGACCGGCAACAGATTTGATCTTCTAAGGGAAGTTGAGGAATACCGGAAAGCCACGGGGAGAGAGGTTTGAATTCCGAGGATTGGCCATCAGCGAACCGCGTTGATGGCCTAAACCCCGGGACTTGAGCAGGACCGGTTCTTGGTAGATCCTTAAGAGAGGCCTCGGCTTCCCTTAAGGCCAAGGATCTTTCCGTAATTCGGCAATATCATAGCATAGATATACCGATTGCGAGAAGACCTTGCGCTCTTTCCAAGAGCGTGGTAAACTATAAGTTAATATCGCGCATTCGGCGCGAAATCTAGTTCCCCTGAAGGGGAGAGGAGAGATGCTGTGGACGCGAAAGCTGAAGTCCGCATGATCCAGTTGCTGTGCCCTCTTTGCGTAGCGAAGGGGAATACGGAGCCGGTCGAAACTTCAACCGACTCCGCGTGGTTGCCCGCTCTTCTGGAGAAATATGTTCCGGAAATCAAGCGGAAGGAGGGATTCATTTCCCTCAACGAGGCCATCACCAAGGCCCCACAGTTTGAGGCTCTGGTCGATACCAGCGGCCGGCGCCGAGAGGCGAAGGTCATCTGCTTCGATCACAGCAGGGACATGCGCACGGCCAAGATCTGGACCACCAAGTACTCGGTGGTTCTGGAGATGCGCACTCGCGCTGCTGCTAGTCTCGCAGCCAGGCGTGCCGAGGAACAGGCCGAACGCGAAAGGAACGCCTTCGATTCGATCGGCTCGATCCTCTCCGGAAAGCAGTCCGCCGCGGTGTCCGAATCCCAGGGCGTTGAGCCCGAGGAAGATGACGCCAGCGCGGAGGCTCGGGAGGCGCAGGAAGCGGTTCAGCGCAAGCTGGCCGCCGATGCCGGAGCTCGCAGCAAGATCGATGAGGACGGGAAGAAGAAGGGCAAAGGTGGTCGTAAACGCCAACCCTATGACCGTTCCTCGTCCCGACGCGAAGCAGCTGCCGCCCGCGACTGATCTTCGCTGCCGCCAGGCCCCGACTCGCTTAACCGCGATTTCGGGGTCTTTTTTTAATTGGACGGCTGCCTCCGGCGACCTACCAATTTCGCTGTTCAATTGAACAGTGAAATTGACTTTATTTTTTTCCTCTGTTATTCTTACCAACAGCGAATGGCAAAAGATTTAAACATAGTTCCGGTTCTACCCTCTGCGGGGGAACTCTCTGTGTAGCGCCTTTTTGATTAGGGAGCTTTTTGCCAGCTTCGCGCTGGCCTTTTCTTTTTTTGAGCCAGGGGGGCCGATAGCTCAGCGGTAGAGCACGTCATTTGCAATGACGGGGTCGCCGGTTCAAATCCGGCTCGGTCCACCAAGCCCTTTGACATTAAAATATTTTTTGAAACTATCAAGTAAAAGAGAAATTGATAGTGGAAAAGAAGGTCTTTTTATAAGGTAGATGAAGGATGCCTTGGGGCAAAGGGCCGATGAAGGACGTACTAGGCTGCGATAAGCCTCGGTGAGCTGCCACGAAGCGCTATTAACCGGGGATTTCCGAATGGGGTAACCCAGTCGCCTTTGGCGACTACGCTTGAGCCAAGTTCCTGCCTTTTGGCGGGATATTAACTCAAGTGAGGGAACTCAGCGAAGTGAAACATCTCAGTAACTGAAGGAAAATAAAGAGAATGCGCGTAAGCGCGATTCCCTAAGGGGGCGTAGTAGTTTATGCCTACCTTAGGGGATCTCGATCCCCTAAGTAGCGGCGAGCGAAAGGGGGGAAGCCTAAACTCCGGCGCAAGTCGGAGGGTTGCAGGACCTGCATCAGGAAAGTTTTTGGTAGGAGAACGCCCTGGAAAGGGCGGCCACAGAGGGTGAAAGCCCCGTAACCGAAACTGGAAACTTTCTGGCAGGACACCTAAGTATCACGAGATAAGTGAAAGCTTGTGAGAATCGAGCCAAACCACTGGCTAAGGCTAAATACTCTTTGCCACCGATAGTGAACAAGTACCGTGAGGGAAAGGTGAAAAGAACCCCGGTAAGGGGAGTGAAATAGAATCTGAAATCATCTACTTACAAGCAGGCGGAGCCCGCAAGGGTGACGCCGTGCCTATTGAAGAATGACCCGAGGAGTTATCGCAAGCAGCAAGGTTAACTGCGTCAAACGCAGCGAGCCGTAGCGAAAGCAAGTTCTAAACGAGCGATTAGTTGCTTGCGGTAGACCCGAAACCTGGTGAGCTAACCATGGGCAGGATGAAAGCCGACGAGAGTCGGCTGGAGGTCCGAACCGATGTGCGTTGCAATGCGCTCGGATGACCTGTGGTTAGGGGTAATATGCCAATCGAACCAGGTGATAGCTGGCTCTCCCCGAAATGTATTTAGGTACAGCCTTGCAAAGTAACGAAGGGGGTAGAGATACTGGAAGGAATGCCGAGTCCGTGAGGACATCGCTTCCTACCAAACTCCGAATACCTTCGCGAAATTTGCAGGAGTGAGCAGGCGGGAGCAAGTTCCGTCGTGCTAAAGGGAAACAGCCCAAACCATCGGTTAAGGTCCCTAAGTTAGATTTAAGTGGGAAAGGTAGTGGAATTTCTTAGACATCCAGAAGGTAGGCTTAGAAGCAGCCATCCTTAAAAGAGTGCGTAACAGCTCACTGGTTGAGGAATTCCGCGCCGAAAATGTAACGGGGCTCAAAATCTACACCGAAACCGTGGATTCGCCGCAAGGCGAGTGGTAGGGGAGCGTCGCCACAGCTGTGAAGCTGGATCGTAAGGTCCGGTGGAGCGGTGGCGAGTGAGAATCTCGGGATGAGTAACGTTTGGCGGTGAGAATCCGCCACGCCGGAAGTTCAAGGTTTCCTCCGCTCTGGTCGTCATCGGAGGGTTAGTCGGTCCTAAGCCGAGGTCGAAAGACGTAGGTAATGGGCAGGGCGTTAATATTCGCCCACTTCCGCACGGTTCGATGGGGTAACGTTTTCCAAAGTTGCGAGCGTCCGCATGGTTGGGCGTTCTGCGCACCAAGGTGCTTTGTTGGCAAATCCGCAAGGCATAAGCCAAGGTGTGACGGGGAGTTCCGTAAGGGACAACTCGTGAGGCTGGAGAACCAAGAAAAACCTCTAAGTTATGCCGTGTGGGATCCGTACCGCAAACCGACACAGGTGAACTAGGTGAGTAGCCTAAGGCGCGCGGGAAAACGTTCTTTGAGGAATTCGGCAAGTTGGCCCCGTACGTTCGCAAGAAGGGGTGCCCCGTCGTAAGGCGGGGTCGCAGCAACAAGGCTCAAGCGACTGTTTAACAAAAACACAGGTCTCCGCTCAACCCGTAAGGGGATGTATGGGGGCTGAAGCCTGCCCAGTGTCTGTAGGTTACGGAGAGGTCTGAGATTATATCAGGGATCGAACCTAAGCCCAGATGAACGGCAGCAGTAACTATAACTGTTTTAAAGTAGCGAAGTTCCTTGTCGGGTAAGTTCCGACCCGCACGAAAGGCTTCACGACTTGAGCACTCTCTTAAAGAATGACCCGGTGAAATTGAAATGGCCGTGAAGATGCGGCCTACCCACAGCAGGACAAAAAGACCCCGTGGAGCTTTACTGTAGCTTGACATTGGTTTGATGATTGGATTTGTGTAGCGTAGGAGGGAGCCGCAAGGCGCCAATGAAACACCTCTCGATCTGATTTTCAAATCTAACCTAGGCGGTCATCCCGTCTGGGAACAGTGTCTGGTGGGCAGTTTAACTGGGGCGGTTGCCTCGCAAAGTGTAACCGAGGCGCCCCAAGGTCGGCTTGGTCTCGATGGACACGAGACTGTAAGTGCAAAGACATATGCCGGCTTGACTGCGAGACCAACAAGTCGAGCAGGTGCGAAAGCAGGGCTTAGTGACCTGTTCACTTCGAGTGGCGGAGTGAACAACATCGAATAAAAGCTACCCCGGGGATAACAGGCTGATCTCCTCCAAGAGTCCACATCGACGAGGAGGTTTGGCACCTCGATGTCGGCTCGTCCTATCCTGGGGCTGGAGAAGGTCCCAAGGGTTTGGCTGTTCGCCAATTAAAAGGGCACGCGAGCTGGGTTCAGAACGTCGTGAGACAGTTCGGTCTCTATCCGCTGTGGGCGTTTAGCTTTTGAGGGGATTTCTCTCTAGTACGAGAGGACCGAGAGGAGCCAACCTCTGGTGTACCGGTTGTCCTACCAAGGGCATAAGATATGCCGGGTAGCTATGTTGGTAAGGGATAAGCGCTGAAAGCATCTAAGCACGAAGCCCACCCCAAGATGAAAAGCAGACCCCTTGTAGACTACAAGGTTGATAGGTGTTAGGTGTAAGGCCCGTAAGGGTTTGAGCCGAGACATACTAATAGGTCGTTTGATCTTCTTTTCCGCTATCAGTTCCGCTTTGACCAAGCAGAGCTAGTGTTTTGCTTGGAGGCAGAATTGGACGCTCTGAAGAAACAGAGCTAGCATTTTACCTTGAAGGTAGAAATGTTCTGGTGATTTGAGCGGAGGTGAACTACCCGATCCCATTCCGAACTCGGTCGTAAAAGCCTCTAGCGCTGATGGTACTTGGCCTTCGGGTCTGGGAGAGCAGGTCATCGCCGGAACATTTTTGTTTTCAACAGAAAATGCTAGGTCGCCTCGGGCGGCCGTCCATTTTTGCTTTAAACTCCTCGGAAGAATTTGGGATGGGGCTTCTGGATGTTTTCTCGGATTTCTTGACGAACCTGTTCCACTGTTTGATTAAGTTCGGCCTTAGCCCTTTCAATTACCGGGTCGACAACCTCGGCCATTTTTTCTTCGGTTTCTTTGGCGACATCCTGAGCGATCGGTTCAATTAGCTCCGCGGCTTGGCTCACTTTTTCCTGCACGATTGGCCTGATCTCGTTGATGATTGGTTGGGCAGCCTCCCGGACCTCGACCACCTTTTCCTTAACCTCTCCGGTTATCTCTCCGGCTTTTTCTTCCCAAACTTTAAGAAGTTCCTTGAGGGCCTGCCGAGATTCTTTACCCTCCTTGGGAGCGTAGAGAACTCCCAAGATCGCCCCGACCACCAATCCGACCGCAAACTGGTTGAACCCCCCGTTATTATTCTGTTCCATCAATTTCCTCCCCCTTGTGGCTGCCAACCACATCTTGGATTTTGTGGAACGCCTTGACGCCTTCTACCACCGCCGAGAAGAATCCGGAAGCGCTGGAAACGGGGTTGGCGATGGCGGTCGAGATCGTCGAAAAGCTGTCCAGAATTTGGTTCATTTTTGAGACCGCTTGGCGGACTTCCTTGAGGACTAGAACAATATAAACTCCCACAAAGAGGATGTTGACCGTGAGTAGAGCGATAACTACCAAAAGAAGTGTTTCTGTCATAGTGCAACACGAGCGTGGCGAGGCGCACTATGCTCCGCTCGAGTGAAGCTCGGACGAAACATTGGATGCGGCTTTACGCTCCTTGATCGCGGGGCAGACGTGGTCTAGATTCAGAATAACAAAAGCGAAAGAGCAACGGCAATAAATTCAGTAACGTCTTTGCCTCAGAGTATCTCCTCGGTATTGCGCCGCAATACCTCTCGGGGTTTGCTGCCCTCCGCCGGCCCCACGATTCCCCGCGTTTCCAACTCATCCAGAATCCGAGCCGCGCGGGCGTAGCCGATCGAGAGGCGGCGCTGCAGGAGGGAAGCCGAGGCCCGCTCGTATTGGATCACAATTTCAACCGCTTCAGCGAAGAGGGGATCGGTCGGCTCTCCCATCCTTTCGACCTGTCGCTCCATCTCTTCCACCTGCTCTTCCACGACATAGTCGGGGGCCCATCCTGAATTTTTGAGGAACTCGAGGAGCCGGTTCATCTCCTCGTTTGAGACAAAAGGACTCTGGATTCGAATCGGTTTGGAGCGATCGGGGGGAAGGTAGAGCATGTCTCCTTTGCCAAGCAGTTTTTCCGCTCCCGGCATGTCGAGAACTACTCGCGAGTCAATTTGGGAAGTGACATTGAAGGCGATGCGGCAGGGGATGTTTGCTTTAATCAATCCGGTGAGAACGTCGGTGGAGGGACGCTGGGTTGCCAGAATCAAGTGCAATCCTGTGGCCCGGGCCATCTGGGCCAGGCGGGTGATAGCTTTCTCCACTTCGGCCGGAGCGACGACCATGATATCGGCGAGTTCGTCGACCACGATCAGAACGTAGGGCATTTTTTCCTCGGCCTTTTCGTTGTAATCACCGATGTCGCGAACTCCCGATTCTTGGAAAAGTTTGTAGCGTTTGTTCATCTCCGCCATCGCCCACTTCAGGGCCGGGAGAGTTTTTTCGGGTTCGACAATCACCGGCATGAGAAGGTGGGGAATTCCGTTGTAATGGGAAAATTCTACCCGCTTGGGGTCGACCAGGATCAGGCGAACTTCTTCCGGGGAAGCTCGGAAAAGAATCGTCGCCAGGATCGTGCGAAGCATGATGGATTTACCGGATCCGGTCGCTCCCGCAATCAGAATGTGTGGCATTCGATCAAGATCATCAACGATTGATGCTCCCGAAACGTCCCGTCCCAACCCAACCGCTAGTTTGTGGGCCCCCTCTCCTAATTGGTCCGAGGTGATAATTTCTTTCAACGTGACCAGCTGCGGTTTGAGGTTGGGAACCTCCACCCCCACTTGAGATTTTCCGGGAATTGGGGCCTCAATTCGGACCGTTCCGGTTTTGGAAGCAAGCGCGAGAGCCAGATCGGAGGAGAGGTTGGTGATAGCGGAGAGTTTAGTGCCGCGCTCGGCCTCCAAAGCATACTGGGTAACGGTCGGGCCGAGATTGATATCAGCGACCCGGGCTTTTACTCCAAATGATTCCAGAGTCTGTTCAATCAGTTGGGCGTTCTTTTCGATATCACCCCGTTCGGCCGCAGTTTCGGAAGGATCATTGAGCAGGTCCAGCGACGGGTATTCCCAGGTCAGTTTGCGGCGCGGAGTCGTGATCTGGGTGGTTGGGGCGGAGTAGGGGGTGGCGATCTCAATTTCTTCCCCCTCCGAGGAGGCCTCGGGTTTGGTCTCGGATGCTTCCCTATTCACCGAAGGCCGCAACGGCTCCTTGAAATCTTTCCCGCGCCAGATATTTTCCTGGATCAATCGACCAATCTTCTGGGCGACTTTGGCGAGATAGAATAGGGCTTCGTCGAAGGAGATGTTCAGCGTTACCAGGATTCCGACGGTGCCCCCGGCCGAGAGAACAAGGAAGGCGCCGATCGTCGAGAAGATGCGGCGGAGGATCAGCTGGACATAGTAACCGGTTAGGCCTCCTCCCTGTCCAATACTGGCTTGGTATTGCGATACCTCCGTTGAGAAGAAGAAGTGGAACAATCCCAATAGAGAGATATAGAGGATCACCAATCCGTAGAAGATCCGAATTTCGACAAAGGGGATTTTGACTCTGAGGCGAAGCAGGACCAAACCTAGGAGTCCTGTCACGATGGGGAACATGAAAGCGCCCCAGCCGAATATCCGGTTGAGGTAGTCCTGGAGAAAAGAACCAAATCCGGCGGCTTGGCCAAAGAATGAGAGGACTGCCAGGATTGAAAAGACCACTAGGATTATCCCGATAGTGGATTGGAAGCTCTCATCCTTGAGATTGATTCTCATTGCGCGCCGGCGATATCTGGTAGACATTTTATTTCTTTTAAAATGCTAGCTCTGTTTCATCAGAGCGTCCATTTCAAGATGATTATAGCTATTTTGAATACAGAGTTAACTTCCCGGGTTGTAAAACCCATAGTTCTTGACAAGAGGACATCCGGCTGTTACTATTAAGTTAAGTTAAAAACCTATCCGATTAGCTGACTTTACCTACCTAAAGTTGCGGATGAACATATCCCGGGCTTTAGGCCCGGTTTTTGTTTCTTGAGATTCGTTCACGAGAAGGTGAGGGACACCTGCTTTCCTCTTTTTAAGAAAGGAGAGTTGGACCATCCTGCCATTTTCGTGGGCGGTTCTCAGGAATCAGGAGAGATTACCGTCACGGGAATCACGTTAGTTTCCCACCGGGCGAGTTTCACTAAGTTGCGCTTCCCGCCAACCGTGAAACAGCCCGCGGCCGATGAGGAGCATCACTCTTCTCATCGGCCGAATCCAAGAGTCCACCTTAGGCGGACTGCTGGATTCGACTCCGCTCACCACGAGTGGGTTCGAAACCTTCGGAAAGGAGCAGAGACGTGTTGCTTCAATTTCTTTTCTGGTGGATCGGTTCGATCTTCGCCTACGGCAATCGGAGACCGGAAAGAAAGTTCTGAAGGGAGGTGATCCACTTCTCCCGGTTATGCGCTTCCGGGTTATCTAAAAGCGCAGTTTTCCCAAGCCCGCCAAGAGATTGGCGCGCTTAGGAAAGGGTCCGGATAACCGGTTAAATTTCCAAGCCCTTGAATGCTTCGGGAGGTTCCGATGGTCCCGCTGCAAAACGTTCGAATGATTGTGGTTCAGTTCAGCTTCTCCAATCCCGAAGTTATTCCCTCGGGAATCAAGCGGCGGAAGCGAGAAACCGCCTTCGAGTACGTCGCCCGCAAGCTGCAGGCGACCGGGGAACGAGTGATCGAACCGACCGAGAACGTTTTCCTCGGGCACCTTGTCGGTGATTTCGAAGGGAACGGGTTCGAGCTGGTGGATGCGTTCTACCAAGAGCGGGTGGACGGGGATCGGCTCAATCAGACCTACTACATGGTCCGGTTCCTCTTCGCCCGGCGGGAGTTCGCGATGCCTTCGGCGGAGTTCATGCAGGTGAAGGATGCAATTCGCGCCGAGCTTCAGGAAATGCTCCGCACCGCCTTCTGGCGCGTCCGGGCGTTCCTCAACCCGTTCTACCTGGATGGAGTTGAGGTTCCTGGGCAGAAGTCCTTGAGCATCAATCTCGAGGCGCGCGTACCTCTCTTCTTTCCGGACGGCCGACTGATCATGGCCCGGCGGAAGGAAAACGGTAAGAAGATCGGGGAACCTCAATCGCTTCAACCTGATTTCGCTATGTCAGTGGCGGAGGGTCTTGTTCTTCTCTACCGTGCCTGATCATCGAGGTCAACCCAACTCCGGTTGAGTTGACCTCTCTCCTAAACTCGTTTCGGCAGAAGCGAGTTTGGGAGAGGTCGTCCTAGACCTCCGAGGTCTAGGATTTTGGAGGCAGCGACCTGCCTTGGTCGGTAGGGACCAAGGCAGATCGGTGCCCCTTTTTATTTTCAGTTAGCAAATTGTCGGCTTGGTATCCTATACTCTTCTAGTGATGACTCATCAAGAAATCCGTCAAAAATTCCTCGATTATTTTGTTTCCCACGACCATACTGTCGTGCCTTCTTCTCCACTAGTTCCGCCGCCCACTGACGATTCTGTTCTCTTGACCACCGCCGGGATGCAGCAGTTCAAGCCCTACATGATAGGTGAAGCCGACGCTCAAGAAAGATTCGGCAATGTCCGTCTCGCCTCGGTCCAGAAGTGCTTTCGAACCTCCGATGTTGAGGAGGTGGGGGACGAAAGCCACCTCACTTTTTTTGAAATGTTGGGTAATTTTTCCATAGGGGACTACTTTAAGGACGGAGCAATTCCTTTGGCTTGGAATTTTATGATTCAAGAATTGAAGCTGGACCCGAAGCGGATGTTTGTTTCTGTTTTTGCTGGAGAGCCGGGGATTCCTCGCGACGAGGAGGCGATCAAAATATGGCAAAAGGAGGTTCCGGGAATCGAAATTCGCGAACAGGGGAAAGAGGACAATTTTTGGGGTCCTCCCGGAGGAAAGGTTGGACCTTGCGGTCCCTGTTCGGAGATCTATTACGTCTTAGACGATGGAAAGGAAATTGAGCTCTGGAATCTGGTCTTTATGGAGTATCTCAAAGATGATGCTGGAAAATTTTCCAAACTAAAATCCCAGAACATCGATACCGGAATGGGGTTGGATCGCCTCGTTTCGATTCTGCAGAAGAAAGACAACGTTTTTGAAACCGATCTTTTTGCGCCGTTGCTGGATCTGCTCCACCAGCTGGCGCATCTCGTGGAGCGCAAAAACGATCTGAAGCCCGCTCAGCTGCGATCGCTGCGGATCATCGCCGACCACCTCCGCGGCGCCGTATTTATGGTAGGGGACGGGGTGACGCCGCTGAACGTGGGCCGAGGCTATGTCCTGCGGCGAATATTGCGTCGCGCAATATTGCACGGCCGGCTTCTGGGAATCGAGGGATACTTTTTGCTGGAACCAACCCGCAAGGTGATTGAAATGTACGGCGATACCTATCCCGAACTGGCGGCGCGCGAGAAGGAGATTCAGGTGGTAGTTGAAGAAGAGGAACAGAAGTTCTCACGTTCGTTGGCTCAGGGGCTTCGCGTGATGGAAAAAATGGGCAAGAACGTCAACGCCTTCGTTCTCTATGACACCTATGGTTTTCCGTTGGAGCTAACCCAGGAGTTGGCGAAACCCAAGGGCTGGGAGGTGGACGTGAGAGAGTTTGAAAAAAATCTTGAAGAGCAGCGGAAGCGAGCCCGGGCGGCTGCGAAAAAGCGGGAAGGAGAGGACGAGTTGATTGCTCCCCAACACACCGCGGCCCATCTTCTCAACGCCGCTCTGCGAACCGTTTTGGGACCACAGGTGCACCAAGCCGGTCAGCACTTGGAGGTTGACAAGTTTCGGCACGATTTCACCTTCGATCGCAAACTCACCGCTGCCGAAATCGAGAAGGTGGGTGATTTGGTGAATGAGAAGATAAAAGAAAATCTCCCGGTGAAAAGAGTAATTACCACTTTTGAGGAGGCCAAAAAGCTCGGCGCCGAGGCGGAATTTTCCGAGAAATACGCCCGAGTCAAAGAAATTTCTCTTTATCACGTCGGTGACGATCCCAAGAGTTCTTTTTCCAAGGAACTCTGCGGGGGGCCGCACGTAACAAAGACCAGTCAACTCGGCCGTTTTGAGATAATCAAGGAGGAATCGGCCGGTAGTGGGATCCGCCGGATCTACGGGCGGGTGTTTCCTATCCAAAATGCTAAAAATTAGTTTACCTTTCGGAAAAAAAGAGGAATTTCCCGATCAGTTCTTTGCCTTGGATTTGGGCGGAAAAAATTTGAAGGCATTTGTGCTCGATCGAACGGATGGGAATGTGGTCGCTCTCGGCTCCCGCAAAATCTCCCGGGTCGGCGTTTTGGGGGATGATGTTTTTAATCTCAAGGAAGCGGTTGGCCAGCTTCGTCACGATTTTCCCGAGGCCGAGCCCCTGGCGGTGGTGGGAATCTCCGGTCCTCACACCCTGGCTTTCACCACAGTGGTTCGGAGCAGCACCAGTCGAGATGTACCTGATTTGGTTTCTCACGCCCGGCAAGAAGCGCAGCGTTCCGCCGAGGTTGATATTCGCATCGGTTTGGGAGAACCGCGGTTGAAAATTTCCGAGGTCGAGGCCGAAATTCTGGAAGTTAAAGAAGCCGACAAAATGGAAGTTTTTCTGTTCACCTCATTTGCATCCGAACCCTACTTGATGGAACTATCCCAGCTGGTGAAACCATCAGGGTTGAAGCTCTGGGGGTTTAGCTCTCTTTCCTTCAATCTGGTGACTGAACTCTCCCATACCCTCTCATCTTCGGATGAAAAAGAGGAATTGAATGCTCTGGTTTTTGATGTGGGCGGATCCAAAACCGAGATCAGCCTTGCCTTTGGCGGAGAGCTGATGGAAACCAGGAGTTTTTGGTGGGATTTTAAAGAGAACGGCAATCCGGTGGCTTTTCTGGACCTCTGGTTGGAAGCCCTCTCCTCGACTCTCTCCGCCTTTGAGGGAGTTGAGACCTTTCCTCCCAAAATTTACCTGACGGGAGGAGCGGCGGTTTTCCCCGGTCTCTCGGAAGTGGTCGCTTCCTATCCTTGGTCGCGCGACCACCACTTCGAAATCGCTCCGGAACTGGTTCCCTTTGAAGAGGAACGCCTCTCCACCTCTCTCGGACAGGTGGCCCTGCGCTTGCGCAAAGAGGCCGACGGGCCGGAGCCGGGGGCGAAGGATTCCGAGACAGGGAGCGATTTTGAGGAGGAAGAGGGACAATAATGGACGTCCATCTTTTTGGCTTGATGGAAAAAATTCTGGGGGCGGAGAACGGAGAGGTGACGATTGATATTCCAGAGGACAATTTTAATCTTTTGATGCTCAGAATCCTGCGCGATAAAGGCCGGCGGGAGAACAAAACGATCCATTTCGTGGCGACTGGCCCTCGGAGTAAGAGGCTGATCGGTTCTTTAGAGAATGGGGTGGATTTGCCGAAAGTTGAAAGGGAGGAAAAAGCGGCCGCGAAAAAACAGCCACCGGCTGGCCGGGTCCGGAAAATCATAATGATTTTCGCGCTGGCGCTGGGGATTTTGGCGGTTTTGGGAGCGGCTGTCTTTGGCGCCCTCTACTACATTCCCAAGGCGGAGGTGATTCTGACCCTTTCCCCGATCCCTTTGGTTAAGGAAATTCCCGTGGTGGTGGATGCCGATGCGGAAAAGGTGGATGCAGCCACCGGGACGGTCCCGGGAACTTCCCAGGTGGTGGAGGAGAGTGGGAACAAATCCACCCCGGCGACCGGAACGGCGATCGTGGGGGATAAAGCGAAAGGAACTGTGACTTTTACGAGTGCTCAAATTCAGAACTGTTCACAGGGAACTAAAATTAAGGAAGTTTCAAGCGGCCTATTTTTCTTCACTGATGCTGCTTTAAGTTTTGACTCGCCGGGAAGTAAGGATGCTAGCGTTACCGCAGAGAAAATTGGCTCAAGTTATAATCTTTCGGCTGGAAAAGACTTCACAGTAGTGTCTGGCTGTAGTGTTGGCGGTGTATCAATTTCAGGGACAAACACCGCCGCTTTCACCGGCGGAACTTCCGAGGAGGTCACCATCGCCACCGCCGCCGATCAATCCAAACTACTGACGGATCTTCAGAAAGAATTAGTCGCTAATGCCAAAGAGACGATCCAAGGCCAAAGCGGAGTGGACGAAGTGGTGGTGGATAAGGCGATCAAGATCGAAGTAGTCGAAAAGACCTATTCCCACACGGTCGGGGAACAGGCGGAAAACATTTCCTTGACCCTGAAAATAAAACTCACCACGGTTACCTACAAGGGAGCGGACATCCAAGAGCTGATTTCCCAGACTCTTTCCAGTTTGGTCCCGGCCGGCTTCACCCTGTTTCCGGGGGAGACCGAGATCGTACCGTTGAACCCGGTCTTGAAAGGCGGCAAGCTAACTTTCAAAGCGAAGGTTTCTGCCAAGGTGATTCCGGAGATTGATGAAGAGAAGATCAAAAATGATTTGGCGGGGAGGAATGGGCGCTCGGCCCAGGAATATCTGAATTCCCTGAGTGATGTCAACGCCTATGAGCTGGTCCTTTGGCCGAACCTGCCGGAAAGTTTGCAACGGGTTCCGAAAACCACAAATAGAATTACGATTACTTTGATAACTGAAGAGTAGAACTAGCGGGTTTTGCTTAGGTTACGAGGAACACTTCGTCCCCATCGCGGACTTTCTGGTTAATCTCGATCCCGATCTCTTTACCCTTCTTGGCTTCCTCTATGTCTTTGTGATCGATCTGCATCGAGGTAACTTCTTGGGTGAAGTCCGTGGTTGCCCCTTTGAGATGGATCTTGGCGCCTTTCTTGAGGGTGCCGGTCAGTTTGATAATCCCGGCTGGGATGTGTCCAAAATAGTGGGTTATTTCACCGATTTTTTCTTCCAAATTAACTCACCCCCTCTGATTAGAAGAATAGCAAATTAGAACGGCAGATCGACGGTTTCGGTTTCGCCTTTGCTCTGGCGAAGTTCCGCGATGTATTCGCCGGCTTTGTTCTTAGCGGGACAGAACTCCACGTAAGGGCACCAATAGCAGCGTTTGCCAGGCCGGGGGGAGAACTCCTCATCGGCCTTGATGCGGGTAATCATCTCGAGGATCCGTTGCCGGGTCTCCTCTTCGGTTTTTTCCGTCACGGGAAAAGTCCGGAAGTTTCCGGTCTCAAGATAGAAATAACTGGCTTTCTGGATCGGTTTTCCCAATGCTTGCCGAGAAAGAATCGCATAGGCAAACAATTGGAGATTATCGTGGGTCTCACTGCGGCTCGTCTTGTAGTCAATCAGATGATAGCCCTCTTCTTCCCGGTCAATTCGGTCAACCTTTCCTTGCAGAATCATTCCGGGCTCAAAAGGGAACATCAGCAGATTTTCTTTAACAAATTCTCCCTCCGCTTCGGTTTGGGGGAGATAGGCAATTTCGGGATTAAGATTCTGGGTCTTGACGAAGATTTTGAGCAGTTTAAGCGCTCGTTCGTAGTGTTTTCTCTCGTCCTCGATGCCCGGAAAACCGCGTTCTTTTCCGCGCGGACCAGCCCAAGTTTCTTTGAGGATTTCGAGCAAGCGCGGTTCGGTTCTTTCTCCCGGATTGAGATGGAAGAAATCATTAAGTGTCCGGTGGATCACATCTCCAAAAACGAGGTCCTTGCTTCTTCCGTCTGCGACGAGAATCTGCTTTAGTTTGGGCTTGTTGCGGAAATCACTGGTGTAGGCGTCGAGATACTCAAAGTAGTACTGTTTGGCGCACTCGGCGTCATAGAGATGAAGGGAATACGGCGAGAATTTTTCGCGAGTTTTCATGATCTATGCCAATACTCTCTGCAATAGTTTAACCGTTTTGGAGATTGTTTCTTTGAGTGACCCTTGATGGTCGAAGGCCGCGGCATTTACGTGCCCGCCCCCACCCATGTCTTTAGCAATATTGGCGACATTAAATCCGGCCTTTGAGCGAAGTGATACCCTGATCAGACGGTGGCCTTCCTCGGTGAACATTGCCGCAGCCTTTATCCCTTTCATGGCCAAGAGAAGATTGTTGGTGGCGAAGCTTCGAGCAGGGGAGAGCTCATCAAGCTTGATTTTCAATCTTTGGATTTCCTTAAGGGGGAGATAGGAATAGAGCAGCCTACCGCTCCGGCGGGAGTTGGCCAGGATCAGAGACCAAATTGCCAGTGTTTTGGGTGGCCAACTTCGGAAAGAATTTTCGACCACCTTTTCCCGATCGGCCCCGAGACGAAGGAGTTGGGAGGTCTTGGTGAAGGTGGAGGGGATCGTGGAAGAGTAGAGGAAGCCGCCGGTATCGGTATAGATTCCGGTGAGCAGGCAATCGGCGATTGTGGGGGTGATCCGGGCTTTCCAACGGCGAAGAAGATCAAAGAGGATCTCGGCGGTGGAGGGCGAAGCGGGATCGACATAATTGAGATCTCCGAAATTGGCGTTGGTAACGTGATGGTCAATATTGACCACGACCATTCGGGACGGCAGCGAAAAAGTCTCGCTGCGGCTTAGTCTTCCCGTCTCGGCGTGGTCGAGGAAAAGAAGAAGGTCAAAGCGCGAAAGGTCGAGTTTGGCCGGGTCGCCGATGCGAACGCGCTTCACGCCGGTGAGAAATTCAAAAGACTCCGGAATTGGATCGGCGCTCACCAGCACCACTTTTTTCCCAAGCCCTCGGAGAAAGTGGTAACAGCCCAGGACCGAGCCAACGGAATCACCGTCCGGTCTAAGGTGGAGCGGGACCAGGATGTATTTGGCCGCTTTGATAGTACGCAGAATATTTCGGGGAGAATCCACAATCCCTATCCTAGCATAACCCCTGCCCTTGACCTATAGTCAATATAATGATAGGATATAACAAGATACTTGCACCGGCGTTTACAATTGGAGAGTTAGCGAGAATTGCTAGCTCGCTAGCGAGCGTCCAATGGACGCTGGTTAAGAAAGGAGAGATGATGTGCCTGCTCACGAGAGAAACATTACCGAGAAGGCGATAATTCTCGCGTTGGCATTTCGAGCAGGATTGGCCGGCCGGGAGGGCGATTCTTTTTCCGTCGAGCCGGCCACGTTGGATAGTGATCTCCATCGCGGTTTTGATTTCTTCATTAGACGAAACAATCACTGGCTTCGGGTAGATGGTACCGCCAGTCGACGATTCAAGGGCCAGAAGATTGCCCGAACCGTAAAGTTCGCTAAGGTGAAGAAACGCCCCTGGGTCTATATCCTGAGAGGCGATTGGCAAACCGCCGCTTTCGACGTAGCCGGAATCGGAACGGCCCGCGAGAAATGTTTCACCGCTTCGTATCTTCGCGTTCAGGATGGGAGGCCACTGGCGTTTACGGAGGCCTGTCCGATCCACGGCAATGATTGCGAATTTGCTCGTAGGTTGTTCAAGTTCGGTTCTCAACTGAGCCGGATTCTAGCTTCCGCTCGCCGCAAGGATGGTAGCCCCTCACAAGCGGTGGAATTTGCGATGGAAGTCACTAAACCTCCGTTCTAACCAAACGGAGGCTTTTTTTATATCCGCTATCATATGTTGGATGAATATTCTAGGAGTGGACTGGGGTGAAAAGAGAATCGGGATGGCGATTGCTCGGGGAAATCTCGCCGAACCTTTGGGAACGGTCGGTTCGTTCGAGGAATTGGTGGGAATTGCCCGGGACGAAAGGGTGGAGAGGATAGTGTTGGGATTACCGGAGGGCAAATTTGAGGAAAGGGTGAGAGGTTGGAGCAGGCGGATTGAGGGTGAACTGGGTGTACCGGTGGTGCTGCGCTCGGAGGTTTTGACCAGCCGCCAGGCCCTCCAAAAATCAATCGAATCCGGGAAGCCCAAAAAGTCCCGCCGTGATTTGGATGCTCAGGCTGCTGCTCTGCTTCTGCAGGAGTTTTTAGACGAAAACCAGAACCAATCTTAAGTTTGTTATTCTATTTTTGTAATGCTTTCTCCTTGGGAAGAAATCTTGAGGTTGGGCGGCGCGCTTCTGATCGGTTTTTTGATCGGGTTGGAGAGAGAAATCAGCAGGAAACCGGCCGGGCTGCGCACCCACATGCTAGTCTCCCTGGCCTCGTCTCTTTTTACGATCCTTTCTTTGAGTTCGGCTTTTGGCGATGGGGCCGCCGACCCCACTCGAATCGCTTCCCAAATCGTGGTCGGAATAGGTTTTGTCGGGGCGGGGGTAATCATCTCTTCCGGCGGGCAGATCAAGGGGGTGACCACAGCGGCTTCGCTCTGGATCACTGCGGCGATGGGAATGGCCATGGGTCTGGGGGAATACCTTTTAGCGGCGGTAGCAGCGGGGTTTACCCTGGTTACCCTTTTAGTTATCGGGGTTTGGGAAAGGTCACTGGAGCGGCGAGATTAACGCGTGCCTGTCGGACGCTCCGCCGGAGCAATTGTTTTTCGGGGACCATTCTACCTTTTACTTCATTACCAGTCCGGGCATTGGGATTTTCCAAAAGGGGGGATTGAAAAAGGCGAGAAAACCGAGGAAACGGTGCGGCGGGAGGTGCGGGAGGAGACCGGCATCGCCGATCTGGAATTTATCCCCGGGTTCAAGAAAACAATTCATTTTGTTTACCAGCACCAAGGAGATTTGGTCAATAAATGGGTGGCCTATCTCCTCGCGGAAACTCGGCAAGCTGAAGTAAAAATTTCCTTCGAACACCAAGGGTTCGCTTGGCTTGGTTTTGCGGAAGCCATCGAGAGGGTAACTTTTAAGAACGCGAAGGAAATTTTGCGTGCGGCCGAAGATTATCTTAAACTTAGAGGATATGCGGCTTAAAATTATTTTGGTTATTCTGGTTTTGGCGGCCTTGGTTTTGGCGGGGGGAGCATTTCTCCTTTGGAAATTGAATCAGCCGATCGCGGCCTCCGGCAAAGTCGAGGTCCTGATTTCTTCCGGAGAATCGGTCCAGGAGATCGGCGGCAAACTTCAGGCGGCGGGGGTGATGAATTCTTTTCTTTTCGTCTCCTATGTCCGCTTCAAAAATCTTACTTCTAAAATTCAAGCCGGACGGTACGATATTCCTCTGGCGCTCACGCCGGTTCAAGTGGTGGAGCTGCTGCAGCACGGGACTTTTGATGTCCGTCTCACTTTCTTAGAAGGTTGGCGGCGGGAAGAATATCTGCGCTACGCGCTGGCAAATCTGGCCGTGGACGATGAAGATTTTTCGACCCAATTCTTAGTTGCGACCGAGGATTTGGAAGGATATCTTTTCCCCGATACCTATATCGTGCCGATCAACATCGGTGCCCAAGAGCTGGTCGTACTTCTCAACCAAAACTTTGAAAAGAAATATCAAGGAACGGTTCTGCCGCTCCAATCAAAAAGCGGCCTCACAAAGAAGCAGATTACCATCCTGGCCTCTCTTCTGGAAAGGGAAAGCGTCGGGAACCAGGAGGAGCTGGAAACGATTGCCGGGATTATGATCAAGCGCTGGAAGTCCGGATGGTATTTAGGGATTGACGCCACGATCCAGTATCTGCTGGGATACCAAGAAGACACTGGGTCATGGTGGACAACTAAAGAATCCAAGATCGTTGCTGGTAAAAAAATCGACTCACTTTACAACACCTACACCCATCTCGGGATTCCACCGATGCCGATCGCCAATCCCGGAATCGACACTCTCTTGGCGGTCGTAAACTACCGAAAATCTCCTTACTGGTTTTATCTCCATTGTGAGAATGGTCAAATCCGCTACGCGAAAACTCCGACGGAGCACAACGCTAACAAATCCTGCCTTTAAGTAGAACCCTGAATTAGAAGTCGGTTATTTAATTTAAAAACTTAAAAAGCGCGGAAAATTGAATCACCCGCGCTTATCTCTTATTCGATCTTAACGACCTTATACCGCTTTAGCGATCCTCCGATTACACCTTCGCGCACCTCGCCGATAGTTGCTCCGCTGATCAGCTGGGCAAGTGGAGCGGCGTACGATACTGCGTCTCTCGAATTGCTAACAATCATGTAGCTCCCGATTTGGAAAGTCTGTGTTTCGCCCGACCCTTCTTCAACGATTGTCACAGACTTTCCTAGCTGAACTATCCCAATATCGGTATCCGGATCAAAGAGCTGAGCGTGTTCTCTGATCTCCTGGAGATTGCTTACCCGCTTGGCATTGAGCGCATATTGTCGATGCGCTTCCTCGAAAGCAAAGTTGTCGTGCCAAGCACCCTCCCCACCTCCGTTTTGGCCAATCGATTTGGCGGTAATCTCTAACTCGCTTCGGAGTTTTGTGATCCGACTTTCGAGATCTTTGAGATCCTCTTCTAGAAAGTAAAACATCTCCCCTCCCTTCCTCTTCTTCTGACTATTTAATAATATATAACGCCCGTCAAAATTTTTCGACTTTATATCGGTTGTCGGTTATAATAATCCGTACGTATGGAATACAAGAAGATTTATCTCACAAAAGAAGGACGCGAGAAGCTCCTGCAGAGGAAGAAGCAATTGGAAGAAGAGTTGGGAAAGGCAAAGAAGAGAATAGGCGAAGCGGCCGGAGATGAGGGGCTCTGGCACGAGAATGCGGCTTTTGAACAAGCCGAGAGCGATGTGTCTATGTTGATTCGGCTCATTGGTGATGTAGAAGACCAGATTTTAACTGCACAGATAGTTGAAACGCCCACATCTCGTGACCACGTTATGATTGGTAGTACTGTGAAAGTAAGAATTGACGGAATTGAGAAAGTTTTTACGGTCCTTGGCGAGAGTGAATCCGATCTTCTTAGTGGAAAGATCTCCTGTACTTCTCCGATAGGCAAAGCATTGTTGGGAGCCAAGGCAGGCGAGCAGGTTAAAGCGGTTACCCCAGGTGGGTCGGTGCAAATGAAGGTTCTCGAGATCACCTGACGTCGTTCCTCTCTTGATTCCCAGATATAAGTATCTTATAATAAGACAAACCATTGAATAAAGGGGAGAAAAGCATGGGCAAGTTCATTGTTATAACAGGCCTTGATGCCTCCGGTAAAGATACAGTTGCTGCGGCCTTGCAGGAATTGGATCCGGGGTCGTACTTGGTGAAGACACCTACGGACCCGTTTATTCCCGCGCGCTCTGAGATGGACGCTCTTGCTATGCAACACCCCTGGACGCATTACCACTTCTATTTGGCTTCGATCTACCATGCGTCCAGTATCATCTCCGAACTTTTGAGGAACAGCAGCAACGTTTACTGTGTTCGATACCTTCTTGATACAGTCTGTTACCACCGCGGTTTAGGTCTGCCAGTGCGCCTTAATTACACCAAGGGCATTCGTCGTCCAGACCTGACAATTTTTCTTGCCATAAGCGATGAGGGTGTACGACAGCGGCGCTTGGGTTCCCGGGGCCGTTCCGTTGGCGATGAGGTCACAGATAATGAGCGTATCCGGCAGAAGATACTCGAAGCTTACCGACGATACGATAGCGAATATGTTCTAGTGGATAATACGTTCAAAACTGTCCCTCAGGTTGTTGGGGAGATTCGTAATATAATCGAGGGGCTGAGCAAATAAGCCACGCTTAGCCCTTTTTACAACATGAACGAAGGAAACGGTAGCCACCAAAAATTGAATTTCAGGAAGATTTACTCGCGTGGTGGTAATTTTGACCGGATTCTGGACTTTTACGTTGATTATTACGGTATTGATGTTATCAAAGACAAACAAACTGTCCCCTCGAGTTTATTGCATCACTACTCTCTTAAGGCCGGCAACTTTATAGTCGCCGCTATTTTTAATGAGAATTACCAGTTTTTAGTTCTGCGTGATCCCGGCAAACATGGTGGCTGGGAACTTCCGGGAGGATCTGTCTCACCGGGAGAAAATCTGGAGGACGCTCTCTTTAGGATCGTAGAGAGAGAAACTGGTTTGGAAACAGATGAGACTGAACCAATTGCGGTTATAGAAAACCACTTTGTCGACGGGCATCGGGAAGTTGTGCACCGCGGTTTGGCTTGGTTAGTCAGAGCTAGGGGAAAAATTAGGGACTCCGAGATTTCTCTCGCCTTTGTTGATAACTTCAGATCTGTGTCCAAAAATTTAATGTACGCCAACGAAAGAATTTTAGAATTGGCGCAACAAAAACTCTCTCAAAAACAGATATTGCTTGCGCATGATGAAATAGACGTAAATCGAAATCGTAGATTGAATTATCTAATCCATGAGTTAACAGTCGCCCCATTATCAAAGGTATTCAGTTCAGATAGGATTAAAAAAATTATGAAAAACTACATCGGTTCGGCTAAGACGGTGTTGGATGTTTCTTGCGGAGACGATAAATTTATCTTTGAAGTTTGTAAGAGCGTTGAGCTTTGTGTGGCAAACGATGTCTCCAGATCCGTCACAGCGGCCTTGAGGAGGGAAAGAAATCTTCCCGACAACATCATCTTTACGAATCACGATGCAACCGATCTACCGTTTTCCAAAAAATTCGATTTAGTTATTTGTAAGAACACTCTTCATCATATGCACAATTACGAGGAACTCGTTGTCTTGCTTGACTCGTTAAAAAAGGTCGGTAAGAGGGTTTTGATTGTTGATGTAGAGGATCCATCTCGGTCTACGAAAAGAGCAAGGTTTTGGAATGCGTACTACAGGAATTTCTTAGGTGATCGAGGTGGGCTATTTATGACAGAAAGCGAGTTTAGAGATGTTACCTCGAGAAATTTCCCAGAATGGAAACTCCAATTTGAAAAGTTAGAAACTGTTAAGGGTAATTACCTGTTCCTTCTGGCCTCGGGGCGTTCTTCTAAATAGTGTTCTCAGGGTATTGACTTTTAGCGCTTTTGTTGTTAAATTAGCCTCGTTAAGTGAATATTTTTTCCCGATAAGCGCGTGGGCGTTTTGTGTTTGTGCGCTTTGCTTTTCTTTTTAGATTGATGACTAGAGTGTGGCTAGGGAAAACCGCAGAGGCCTTGCCCCTTTCGGATCTCTCAGCGGTCCAGAAAGAATCTTTCGATCAGCTCCTCAAAGAGGGGATTTTGGAAGTTCTGGAAGAAATCAATCCGATCCAAGACTACACCGGCCGTGGTTGGGAACTGAGTTTCAACAAGCCCCGCTACGGCAAGCCCCGCGTCAGCAAAGAAGAAGCCATCAAGAAAGGTCTGACCTTTTCTTTCTCTTGGTACCTCACCGCCGAACTGAAGGAAGTAAAAAGCGGCAAGACCGTTTCCCAGGAGATTTACATGGGGGAAATTCCCCAGATGACGGAGGGAGGAACCTTCATCGTGGCCGGGATCGAACGCGCCGTCGTTAATCAGCTCCTTCGTTCTGAAGGAATCTATTTTTCTCAAGAAACCGATCCCACGACCGGGGTTCTGTTGTCCTCGGCAAGGATTCTTCCCAAGAACGGAGCCTGGCTGGAATTCAGTACCGCCCGTCGCAACTACATCACGGTTAAAATCAGCAACTACCACAAGATGCCGGTCACCACTCTCTTGCGAGCTTTCGGCTTAACCCGGGATGACGACATTCGCGCGGCTTTCAACGATGTTGACACCGACCCCAATCGAAATTTCATCGAAGAAACTCTCAAGAAAGATTCCACCAAATCCTACGAGGAGGCCGTCGTTGAAATTTTCACTAAGGTCCGGCCCGGGGAGCCGGCTCTGCTCGATACCGCCAAGCTCACTTTTGAGCGGATCTTCCTCGATCCCCGCCGCTACGATCTTGGGAAAGCGGGGCGCTTCAAACTCAATGAAATCCTGGGGTTGGATCTTTCCTTGGATGAGCGGCACAACCGCCTGCTCACCCGCGGCGACTTGATCTCGGCCTTGAAGCGGTTGATCGAACTCAACCACGGCATCGGTGAACCAAGTGATATTGACCATCTGGGGAACCGGCGGGTGCGGACGGTGGGGGAGTTGATCCAGGGTCAGCTCCGGATCGGCTTCATCCAATTGGAAAGGGTCGTCAAGGAGAGAATGAGCCTGCAGGCGCGGAATCAGCTTCCCAAACCGTTGGCAATCATCTCAACCCGCCCGGTAGAGGCGCGGCTGCACTCTTTCTTTGCTTCTTCGCAACTCTCGCAGTATCACGAGCAGGTTAATCCTTTGGCGGGACTGGAGCACCTTCGGCGCCTTTCGGTTAAGGGCCCGGGCGGATTAACCGCGGAGCGGGCTAGTTTTTCGGTGCGAGATGCCCACTACACCCACTACGGGCGGATTTGCCCGGTCAAAACCCCGGAAGGAACTTCAATTGGACTAACAACCCACCTAGCGCTCTACGCGCGGATCAACCCGCTTGGATTTTTGGAGACCCCTTACCGAAAAGTTAAGAAAATCAATGGCAAACCGATGGTGACAAAGGAGATTATCTATCTCACCGCTTCTCAAGAGGATCAATACGTGGTCGCGGATGCTTCCGTCCGGCTGGACAAGAGCGGGCGGATCCTGGATGAACGGATTCCACTCCGCCACAAGATCGAGTTCTTCTTCGGCTCCGCCGACCAGGCCGAGCTAGTGGACGTGACTCCTCGCCAAATTGTCTCCGCCTCGGCGGCCCTTATTCCTTTTTTGGCGCATGATGATGTGAATCGAGCGTTGATGGCATCCAACATGGTCGGCCAAGCCGTGCCGCTGGTTGTCCCGGAAGCGCCGATTGTGGGGACGGGAATTGAGAGGGATTTGGCGATCAATTCCGGTCTGACGATTATCGCCGAGGATGCTGGAAAGGTCTCTTATGTGGATGCGGGGAGGTTGGAAGTGGTTTACCAGGGGGGCAAAAAGAAGCACTATGATCTGCAGAAGTTCGTCAAAAGCAACGATGAAACCTGCTACAACCAGCACGTGCGAGTGGAGTCCAGCCAGGTTTTTAAGAAGGGTGATGTGCTGATCGATGGGCCGGCGACCGAAAACGGTGAGCTGGCCATCGGCCGTAATCTCACCATCGCTTACATGTACTGGGACGGGTTCGGTTATGAAGACGGTATTGTGCTTTCTGATCGTCTGCGCCGGGAGGACTTGCTCTCTTCGATTCACATTTCAGAACACAGCATTCAGGTCCTGGAAACGAAACTCGGTCCGGAAGAGGTAACACAGGACATTCCCAATGTTTCCGAAGAGGCCCTGCGCAATCTGGACGAAAGCGGTATCGCCGCCATCGGTTCAGAGGTAAAGGGCGGCGATATCTTGGTTGGGAAAATCGCTCCCAAGGGCGAGACCGAGCTCTCGGCGGAAGAACGGCTTCTCCGCGCCATTTTTGGGGAGAAAGCTCGCGAGGTGCGAGATGTTTCCCTGCGAGTTCCTCACGGGGAGTGGGGGACCGTGGTCGAGGTAAAGATTTTGAATCGGGGAGAATCGGAACTTCCCGAGGGAGTTCTGCAGGAGATCTATGTCCGCGTGGCGCAGATCCGCAAGATCACAGTGGGGGACAAGTTGGCGGGGCGGCACGGTAACAAGGGAGTTATTTCTCGAATTGTGCCGGCAGCGGATCTTCCCTACCTCGAGGACGGGACGCCGGTCGATATCATTCTGGCGCCGCACTCTGTCATTAACCGGATGAATCTGGGCCAGCTGTTGGAAACCCATCTGGGGTGGGCGGGAGCCAAATCGGGAAAGCATTATGCGGTGCCGGTTTTCGAAAAGTTTGGCGAAGCAACGCTGGAGGCGGAACTTCAGGCGGCCAATCTACCGGTTTCCGGCAAGGCAAAGCTCTTCGACGGCCGGACCGGCAAGCCTTTTGAGCAGGAAGTGGTCGTCGGCAATGCCTACATTCTCAAGCTGGAGCACCTGGCGGAGGACAAGATGCACGCCCGTTCGACCGGACCCTACGCGCTAATTACCCAGCAGCCCCTGGGAGGAAAAGCTCAATTTGGCGGCCAGCGTTTTGGGGAAATGGAGGTCTGGGCAATCGAGGCTTACGGTGCAGCCTATGCCTTGCAAGAGATGTTGACGACCAAATCGGACGATCTGGTCGGGCGTTCGGCGGCGTACCGTGCGATCGTCCAGGGTGAGGAAATTCCCGAACCTACTCTTCCCGAATCATTCAAGCTCTTGATTCGAGAACTCAACGGAGTGGGGCTGAATATTGAACCGCTGAAAAAGGGCGAAAAGATTGTTTCCGCCCGAGTGGCCGAGGTACCGTCTCTTCCCGAGCCCCCGGTGTCCGAGGAAGCCGAGCTGGCCGCGGCTGTTTTCGCTCCCGAACCCAGCGAGGAGGGTCCGGCGGAGGAGGCGGCGATGGGTGAAGTAGCGGAGGGCCAACCGGCCGAGAGAGCAGAACAAAAGGAGGAAGAAAATGCCTAGTGGTTTGGAAGCTTTTCGAGAATTTGATTCTCTGAGAATTAAATTTGCTTCTCCGGAGATTATCAAGGGTTGGTCCTATGGTGAAGTCACCAAGCCGGAGACAATCAACTATCGAACTTTCAAGGCGGAAAAAGATGGTCTCTTTGATGAGCGGATTTTTGGCCCGACCAAAGATTACGAGTGCTACTGCGGAAAATACAAGAAGGCCCGCTTTAAAGGAATCATCTGCGATAAGTGCGGAGTGGAGGTCACTAGCAAGCGGGTCCGGCGGGAGCGGATGGGGCACATTTCCCTGGCTTCTCCGGTGGCGCACATCTGGTTCTTCCGCGGAGTTCCTTCCATGGTCAGTATTCTTCTGGGGATTTCTTCGCGTGATGTGGAAGGGGTAATCTACTTCTCCCGCTACCTGATCACCGAGTTTGATCGCGAGAAGCGCGGTCCGGTCCTGGAAAAATTTGAACACGATCTCAATCAGCAGATCAAACAAGAGCAGGATCCGGCCAACAAGATAAAACTTTCCGATACCAAACGGGAGGGACTGGAAGTTCTCAAAAGCGTTAAGCTCTTTTCGGTTCTCTCGGAGCGGGAGGTCGAACTGGCGTTGCCTTATCTAAAGGAATTTTCCGAAGTGATGATGGGGGCGGAAGCGATTCGCCGGGCCCTGGCCCTAGTTGATCTGGGCAAGATTTCGCTCCAGCTGCGCAAGGTTGTCCACGAGAGCAAGGGGGAGCGAGGGGTCTGGGCCCGCCGGCGTTTGCGAATTGTGGAAGGACTCAAGAATGCCGGAGTGGAGCCGGCTTGGTTCATCCTGACGGTCTTGCCGGTGATCCCGCCGGATCTGCGACCGATGGTCCAGTTGGAGGGAGGAAGGTTCGCAACCTCCGATCTAAACGATCTTTATCGGACCGTGATCAATCGCAATAACCGCTTGCGCCAGTTGCTAGAGCTAGGCGCTCCCGAAATTATTGTCCGTAACGAAAAACGGATGCTACAGGAGGCCGTTGATGCCCTAATCGATTCTTCCAAGGCGCGCCGCGGCAAGGTGCGGCGGGGCAAAAAGACCCTGCGGTCGTTTGCCGATCTTCTATCCGGAAAACAGGGTCGCTTCCGTCAAAATTTGCTCGGAAAGCGAGTGGACTACTCCGGGCGTTCCGTGATTGTTGTCGGTCCCTATTTGAAACTCAATCAAGTGGGAATTCCTCGGGAAATGGCTCTGGAGCTTTGGAAGCCCCATGTGCTCCGGGAAATTCTCCTGCGGGGATCCGCTTCCAATCTCAGAAGTGCCAAGGCCTATTTGGAAGAGCGTTCCGACGAAGTTTGGGAAATCCTTGAACAACTGGTGGTGGATCATCCGGTTTTGCTGAATCGAGCCCCTTCCCTGCACCGTCTCTCTATCCTTGGTTTTTATCCGATTTTAGTGGATGGCTCCGCGATCCAACTGCACCCGGCGGTTTGTGCCGGATTCAACGCCGATTTTGATGGTGACGCGATGGCGGTCCACCTTCCGATTTCAAAGAGAGCGATTGCGGAAGTAAAGGCGCTGATGATTTCGACGAACAATCTTCTCCGTCCCGCGACCGGTGAACCGATTGCTTTTCCCAACAAGGAACAGGTTTTGGGCACTTACTATCTGACCAGCATCCCGGTCGAAGAGGAGACGCGAAAGGAAGAGGATTTCAAGGTCTTTAGCAGTGAACAGGAGGCAATCATTGCCTACGATCTTGAAAAGATTGTTCTCCGCGAGAAAATCAAGGTTATGGTGGGGGAGCAGATCCTAGTGACTACCGTGGGGCGGGTAATCCTCAACTCGGTTTTGCCGGATTTCCTTCGTTTTTATAATGGCAAAGTGGGCGCAAAGGAAGCCAAAGATTTTATCTCTCAGGCATTGGTAAAATCGGAGGATCAGGTGGTCGCCGATCTGGTGGATGCGATCAAGCATCTTGGTTTCCATTACGCTACTTATTCGGGCGCTTCCATCTCGGCTTTTGACGGAATTATCCCATCTGAAAAGCCCAAGGTTTTGGCCGATGCCGAAAAGAAGGTATCCGAAATCGACCAAAACTTCCGGCGGGGATTGATCACCGATTCTGAGAGAAAAGAGCTTTCCCGGGTGGTTTGGAGTGAGGCCACCAATGTTTTAGATGATTTGGCTTGGAATGCTCTTGGGGAAGACAACCCGATCAAACTAATTATCGGTTCGGGAGCGGCGCGGGCCACTCGGGACCAAGTGAAGCAGATTTCGGGAATGCGGGGCCATGTCGTGGATCCGACCGGAAAAGTGGTCGAACTACCGATCCGCTCCAACTATCGGGAGGGTTTAACCAGCTTCGAATATTTCGTGGGGGCTCGCGGGGCCCGCAAGGGACTGGTGGACACGGCGCTGCGGACCGCCGACGCCGGTTACCTCACGCGGAGGTTGGTGGATGTTGCCCAGGACGTTTTGATTCGAGAAGCTGATTGCAAAACAAAGAACTCCATCTCCCTCGCCAAAGAGGAAGAAACGTTCTTGATTACTTTCTCACGTCGCTTGAATGGGCGAGTTGCGGCGGAAGATATCAAGATTCGCAGCAAGGTTTTGGTGAAGAAAAATGAACTCATTGATGCCCTCGCGGCGGAGGCGATTGAAAAGTCTGGAATTACGGAAGTCAAGATTCGTTCCCCGCTTACCTGTGAAAGTCTTCACGGAGTTTGCGCGTCCTGTTACGGTTTGGATCTGGGGCGTAACCGGCCGGCAGCGATAGGGACTCCCGTCGGGATAGTGGCCGCTCAGTCAATTGGGGAGCCGGGAACGCAGTTAACTCTGCGGACAAAACACATGGGTGGAATCGCCGCCAGTAAAGACATCACCCAAGGTTTGCCGAGGATCGAGGAGGTTTTCGAGGCCCGGACACCAAAATTCGAAGCGAACGTGGCTCCCTACGCCGGAAAGATCTCGGTTTCGGAAGAAGGAGATTCCCGGAAGGTCTTCCTTACCGGCAAGGAGGGGGCAATGCAGTTTGACGTTCCGGTGGGCCGCAACATTCTGGTGAAGGATGGTGAGAAGGTGGAAGCCGGCGTCCAGCTCACCGAGGGGTACCTCGATCCGAAGAAAATTTTGGGCGTCCGTGGGATCCTCTCCACCCAGAAATATTTGGTGAATGAGATTCTCAAGGTTTACTCCGGCCAGGGGATTTCATTGGATGATATTCATTTGGAAGTGATTGTCCGGCAGATGTTCAACAAGTTGCGGATCACCGACCCCGGAGATACCGAATTTATTCCTGAAGAAATCATCACCAAGATCCAACTGGAGAAGGCGAATGATGAGCTTTCCAAGGGATCAAAGCGGGCGGTCGGAGAACCGGTCCTGTTGGGAATTACCCGTTCTTCTCTCAAGACCGATTCCTGGCTTTCGGCGGCCTCTTTCATGGAGACAACGCGAATCCTGACGGAAGCAGCGGCCGCGGGAAAGGTTGATAATCTCTTAGGATTAAAGGAGAGCGTCATTGTGGGTCGGTTGATCCCAACCGGAGAGAGATCGCAACTCAAAGAGAAGAAGAAGGAGGAGAAGGTGAAGAAGGAGGCAAAATAGATGCCAACGGTTCAACAGCTCATCAAAAAGGGGAGAAAAAAGATTGCCCACAAAACCAAAGCCCCGGCTCTGGCGGAGATCTATTCCTCGCTCCGCCGGCGCAAGAAGGTCGCGAACTCTCCTTTTAAGAGAGCGGTGGTTTTGCAGGTGAGGACGATGACTCCCAAGAAACCTAATTCTGCGCTTCGCAAGGTGGCGCGGGTTCGCCTCTCGAATGGGCGGGAAGTCACGTCCTATATCCCCGGTGAGGGCCACAATCTGGCGGAACACTCGATCGTGATGGTGCGGGGCGGGAAGGTCAAGGATTTGCCGGGAATCAAGTACACGATTGTCCGGGGTGTTTTTGACACGGCGGGGGTGGAAGGCCGTCGGACCAGCCGCTCCATCTATGGGGCCAAGAGGGTCGCAGAAGGAAGTCGACCGCAGCCGGCGACTGCGGCACCCGAGCCGGTAGCAGCGAGTGCGGAAGGAGAAGCAAATGCCTAGAGGAGGCCCGGTCCGAAAAAGACAGCTGGAATCGGATTACCGCTTTGGTTCCACGGTTGTGGCAAAATTCACCAACCAAATTATGTTGAGCGGCCGAAAGGCCACGGCCCAGGCCGCGGTCTACCAAGCGATGGACAAGGCGGCGCAGGCTCTGGGGGCCGAGCCGCTTCTGGTTCTGACCCAGGCGGTGACCAACGTTACTCCGCAGTTGGAGGTTCGTTCCCGCCGGGTGGGGGGAGCAACCTACCAGGTTCCCACTCAGGTTCGGACGGAACGGGCGCAGGCGCTCGCCATTCGTTGGCTCGTAAACTCCGCCCGGAGCAAAAAGGGCAGCCCGTTGGCGGAGCGGCTGGCTCAGGAGTTAACGGCGGCCTACAACAACGAAGGAGCGGCCGTCAAGAAGAAGGAGGAAGTTCACCGGATCGCCGACGCCAACCGCGCCTTTGCCCATTTCCGCTGGTGACGCTAGTCATCGAGGAAAGATGATCTATGAGCTTTCGCGAATAGTCTTATTTCCGTTGGTAACTCTTTAGAATACTCGGGGTAGAAAGACAGCCAATCCCACTAGGACGGCAAAGATCGTCGCCAAAAGCACCATTCCCGCCGAGACGTCCTTGGCAATGCGGGCTTTTTCGTGGTGATCCTCTCTCACTAGGTTGATTATCTCCTCCAAAGAGGTGTTGATCATCTCCGCCACCAGGACCAAGAAGATGGCAACCAGAATGCCAAACCACTCTCGGGAAGATATCTGAAAATAGAGTCCGAGTGCGGCGGTGATAACCGCCGCCACCAAGTGAATTCTCAGATTCTGATGGAAAAATAGCGTGTGAACGAGTCCGCGCCAGGCGTGGCGGAAGGATTTTGCGAGGCGAATAAAGCTAATCACAAGGGTCATTCTATCACCCAACCTATCTTTGGCTTTGCTAGAGTTAGGATATGGAAAGTCTGTTGGAATTTCGCAAACGCAAAGACGAATTTTTAAAAACCGGGACCGAATCGCCAATTCCGGTCGAGGAACGGACTTCCTTTGCGGGTTTGAAATATTTTCCGGATGATCCGAAACTGCGTTTTCTCGTTCCGCTGGCCCGAGTTCCGGAAGAGGAGCTCGAATTTGAAACTTCCTCCGGGGAGAAAAAGATCTTCAAGCGGATTGGGAAACTTGGTTTTTCGGTCGAGGGCCAGCCGGTTCAAATCACCCTCTACCAAGCTGCCAGTGGTTCTTTTTTCCTGCCCTTTCGCGACGCGACCTCAGGCAAAGAAACCTACGGCGCCGGTCGTTACCTGGAGGTAGAGGAGAAAGATGGGAAGTTTGAGCTCGATTTCAATTATGCCTACAACCCCTACTGCGCCTACAGCTCGGGCTACTCCTGTCCTCTGCCTCCGGTGGAGAACTGGCTGAAGGTGCCGATCGCCGCGGGGGAGAGGAACTTGAAATGACTAAAATTTCCCGCTTGGGAGAACTCAAACACCGCCAGCTCGATCTTCGGGACATCATTCTCGGCGGTCAGGACGGACTGGTGAATGTTTTGGGGGTGACCCTGGGTGTGGCGGCGGCTTCGGGAGATACTCGAATCGTCTTGGCGGCGGGATTAGCCGCGACCTTTGCGGAATCTTTTTCGATGGCCGCGGTGGCCTACACCTCTTCGATGACAGGATCTCACGCGCTAACCGACGCGCTGATTGTGGGTGTTTCCGCGATCTTTGGCTCGATAATTCCCATTCTCCCTTTTGCTTTTTTTCCGATTTCTCTAGGGATAAAAGTTGCCGTTCTCATTTCGGCCATCTTTCTTTTTCTTCTCGGAATTTACAAAGCCCGGGTAATCGGTTTGAATCTCGGACTCGAGGGATTAAAGATTACGTTGATCGGCATAGCCGCCGCCCTAATTGGCTATGTGGTGGGGCTGATCTTTAAAGTCCCGGCGGCTTGAGCGAGGCTATTCGATCTTAATTTTTTTCCCGTCTTCGAATTGGGTCCAAAACTTCTTCCACTTGGAGGGCCCGAACAAGAGTTTGACTCCCAAGAGAATGACAATCGTGGGCCAAAAGACCTGCCAGAACTCGGCCGAGATTATTCCCAGGTTGCTCAAGAGCCAAAAACCTCCCAACAGAATTAGTAGACTGCCAAAAAACATCATTGATTAATCACCTCCCTGGAATAAATGTAGCAGAATTGGTCAATAAAAACCCCCAGCTTGGCATCCCAAGTTGGGGGTTCAGTTGAAGATCGGACGGATCGCTTCGCGAACCTAGCAATCTCGCTAAGACGAGATTGTAAAACCTTCGCGAACGGTGCCGTCCTCAAGTTCATACCAGAGCTTCATGAACTCGGGGATCGGGATTTCCCGGTAACCGTTATCGTCGTTCGGGTCACTGACGACGAAGGTGTTGCTGGTGTAGCCGATGACCACTAGATAGTGCCCGCTTTTGTACTCCCGGCTAAGTTGGATGTTGGCGAGGACCGGCCGCCCCTTTTTGAGGGACTTCTTGACTTCCGCGGCGGTCCAGGCTTGATGGACCCGAACGGTGCCCGCTTGCCGGCGAACTTGATTGGTCAGCTCTTTCCTTTCCTTGCCCTTGGCTCCGGCGGCCGAGCAGTAACGCTGAATTTCCCGAAGCATCAGCGGTCGGCCCCGATGTTGGACCCTGAAACCAAGGCGGCGCACCGCGGTGACGACGTTGATCGGATCGGTGCCATTTTCGACCGTGGTTTTGCAGAGCCGAGCAAGGTGTCCTTCGGAGAAGTTCCGGCCCAGATAGCTTAGGTAGATCTTGAGCGTCGCCGGCAAGCAGAAGCCATCTTCTCTCTGGTGATGAGTTCCGACCGGCAGAACAAAGTAGGTTCCCTCCCGATGAGTGATTTCCAGCCGAGAGGCGAGGGAGTGGGCGGTGTTGTAGTGCATCCCCCCGCGCATCAGCAACCGTTCAAAGTATTCGTGCCAGATTGTCGGCACGACAGAACGCCGCCGTAGGTCGTTGGCGATCCAGATTTCATTTGGGGGGATATAGAGGTGGGTGTATCCGTGCCCGCCCATCGTGAAATCCACATCGCCTTTTTCCAGTCCTTCGCGAAGGGCATCCGCGTCTATGCTCCAGACGGTTACCCCCGGTAGGCGGGCGATTATCCGGATGCGATAGCGCTTGAAGTTGCGGCGCTGACGGAGGCGGCGGCTCTTCTCGTGGTGCCGCTTCAGGCTTTTGACGCGCCAAACTCGCAGGCTTTCATGCTTCCTATAAAGGTCAGCAAGGCTCGGCGGCTGAAAGACCCTAGCGTTTTTCGCCATCTCTCCCTCCTTATCTTGGTTTTGTCTTTATTTTAATTCACTTTTCACCAATTACAATCCCTTTTGTGGTTTTAACACAATCCCTTGCCGAACGGTTTTGTCTTCGAGTTCGTACCAGAGACTCATAAAATTTTTGATCCCAACTTCGCGGTAGCCCTGATCCTCCTGCGGATCGGAGAGGATAAAAGTGTTTCGACTGTAACCCACGATGACGGCGTAGTGCCCTTCACCCTTTTCCGGCTTGAGCTGAAAGTTGGCGATGACGGGATTTCCTCCTCTGATGATTTTCTTGACTTCCTCGACCGTCATATTTTCTTTTTGATAAGCTGAGAGTCCGAATTTCTGGGCGGCGGCGACAATATTTTGCGGATCGGTGCCGGCTTTTGTGGTTCGGCAAAGTTGGGAAAGCTTTTTTTCGGTAGCAGGAATTTGGTGGTAATTGAGGACGATTTTTAGAGCGGCCGGGCCGCAGAACCCGGCGGTTTGGCGGAAGGTGCCGACCGGGAGAACAAAATAAGTTCCCTCGCGGAGAGTAATTTCCAGGTCCGAAGCGATGGTGTGGGCACCGTCATAACCCATTCCCCCTTTCATTAGCTTGCGTTCGAGGTACTCGTGCCAGATGACCGGTTCAAGATCGCCGCGGTGGGCGTTGGCGTTGTCAATCCAGATTTCCTTTTCGGGGATGTAAAGGTAGCGATAGCCGTGCCCGCCCATAGTGAAATCAATATCACCGGCTTTTAGTCCGCTGCGGATCGCAATTCCGTCTACCAACCAAACGGCGACGCCGTTAAGGTCGGTGATTTTTTTGGTGCGATAGCTTAAGAATTTTCTTCCCTCCTTTGAAGAAATAAATTTCTTTTTCCGAACGGAATAGCTCGGAAGATTTAGGACCCGACCAATTCGCAGATTTTTCTCCTGCCAGAGATAGAGATTTTGGAGCCGTTTGGGAGTGTAGATCATCTTCTTAGTTTAAATCCTGCGTCTAGTCGTTTGCTATTTTGCCGGTTGCTCCGTTATCCTGGCTCTGGTAAGATGATTCGTTCAATCGAATGGAATGAGATTGTTAGCGATTCGAAAGAATCGCGTCCAAATCATGGTTGAAGAAAAACTTTCACATAAGATAGGATTCAAAGCGGCGCTCGATAAGGTTCGAAACATCGGGATCATCGCCCATATCGATGCGGGTAAAACGACCACAACCGAGCGGTTCCTCTATTACACCGGTCGGACCTATAAGATCGGCGAGGTCCACGAGGGGGCGGCAGTGATGGACTGGATGGTCCAGGAACGGGAGCGGGGGGTAACGATTACCGCCGCGGCCACAACCACTTTTTGGCGGGACTGCCGGATTAACATTATCGACACTCCCGGCCATGTCGATTTTACGGCGGAGGTGGAGCGTTCCCTCCGAGTCTTGGATGGGGCGGTGGTGGTTTTTGATGGAAAGGAAGGAGTTGAGCCCCAATCCGAAAAAGTTTGGCGGCAGGCCGACAAGTACAACATTCCGCGGATCTGTTTTATCAACAAGATGGACAAGATCGGGGCCGATTTTGATGAGGATCTTGCCTCCATCAAAGAGAAACTAAACGCCAAGACGGTTGTCCTGAATTTTCCTATTGGCCGGGAAGGTGATTTTTCCGGGATGATCGACGTCCTGGCGCAGAAAGCCTACCGCTTCGAGGGGAAGTTGGGGGAGGATGTCATTGAGGAGGAGGTGCCGGAGGAATTCAAAGAAAAGATGGCCCAGTACCGGGCGAAAACGATTGAAGCGATTGCCGAAGAGGACGAGCAGCTCTTGGAAAAATATCTGGCGGGGCAGGAGATTTCGGATGAAGAGCTGAAAGAAGCCCTGCGTCGGGCGACCCTTACCGGTCAGGTTTTTCCGGTTCTCTGCGGATCCTCCCTGCACAACAAAGGAGTGCAAAAAGTTTTGGATGCGGTGGTGGATTACCTGCCCTCGCCTTTGGATCGGCCGGCGGTGGAGGGGCTGGATTTTTCCGGAAACAAAACGACCCACAAAGCCGACACCAGTGAACCATTCGCAGCGCTGGCCTTCAAAGTTCAAACCGATCCGTTTGTCGGTCGATTAACTTTCTTTCGAGTTTATTCTGGCAAAATTTCTTCCGGTTCCTACGTTCTTAATGCCACCAAGGGTGTCAAGGAGAGAATCAGCCGCATTCTCCTGATGCACGCCAACTCTCGCGAAGAGATTCCCGAGATTGGGGCGGGAGAGATTGGCGCAGCGGTTGGTTTGGCGCAGACCACCACCGGCGACAGTCTTTCGGACGAAAAATCCCCGATAATTTTGGAAAACATTTCCTTCCCCGAACCGGTGATTTCGGTGATGATCGAACCCAAGACCAAGGCCGACCAGGAGAAGTTAGGAGAGGCGATGAAGAAACTGGCGGAAGAAGACCCGACTTTCAAGATTTCGTCCAACCACGAAACCGGGGAAACTCTCATCTCGGGAATGGGGGAGTTTCACCTGGAGATTCTGGTTGACCGAATGAAACGGGAATTCGGGGTCGAGGCAAACGTCGGCGCTCCCCAGGTGGCCTACAAGGAAACGATCACCGCCATGGTTGAGCAGGAGGGTAAGTACATTCGCCAGTCGGGGGGGAGAGGGCAATACGGGCATGTCTTCCTCAAGTACGAACCGCTGCCCCCGGGATCCGGTTTCGAATTTGTGAATGCGATTCGGGGTGGATCAATTCCGGTCGAATTTATTCCGCCCTCCGAAAAAGGCGTGAAAGAGGCTCTCGGCAAAGGAGTTTTGGCCGGATATCCGATGATTGATCTGCGGGCGACGCTGTTCGATGGTTCTTTTCACGAGGTGGATTCCTCCGATATTGCCTTCCAGATTGCCGCCTCCGAAGCTACCCGGGAGGGATGCCGGCGGGGGAAGCCGGTCCTGCTCGAGCCGATTATGAAAATTGAAGTTATTATTCCCGAGCAATATCTGGGGGAAACGATGGGGGACCTCTCTTCCCGGCGGGCACAGATCCAGGGAACGGATTCGCGCGGCAATGCCCAGGTCATCAAAGCAATTGTGCCGCTGGCCGAAATTTTTGGCTACGCCACTACCATTCGTTCCTTGACATCGGGAAGAGGAACTTTTAACATTGAACCATCTCATTACGAACGCGTCCCGGAAAGTGTTGCCTCAAAAATCATTTCCGGTGGGAAGCGTGAGTAAGATGGTCTTCGAGCGTTAGCGAGAAGCCTTATCCGCCAGAGGCGGACAAGGTTCCTGAGCGTTAGCGAGAAGCCTTATTACGAGAAGGTTCCGGAGAACGTGGCGCAGAAAATCATCTCTGGGGGGAAACAAGGGGCTTGACATACTTAGCATTAAGCTCTAACATCTACTAGTCCAATGGCAGAAGCAGCAAAGAAATTTGAAAGAACCAAACCCCACGTAAACGTGGGCACAATCGGCCACGTTGACCACGGGAAGACCACCCTTACCGCGGCCATCACCAAATACCTTTCCACCAAGGGGATGTCGGAGTTTTATAAGTTTGAAGATATCGACAAATCTCCCGAGGAAAAGGAACGTGGGATTACCATTAACATTTCTCACGTCGAATACGAAACCGAGAAGCGCCACTACGCTCACATCGACGCTCCGGGACACGCCGACTACATTAAGAATATGATCACCGGCGCCGCTCAGATGGATGGGGCGATTTTGGTTGTTTCTGCTCCGGACGGCCCGATGCCGCAAACCCGGGAGCACATTCTTTTGGCGCACCAGGTGAACGTGCCGGCGATTGTCGTTTTCATCAACAAAGTGGACATGGTTGACGACAAGGAGCTAATCGACCTGGTGGAGGTTGAGGTTCGGGAGCTCCTGAGCAAGTACGAATACCCGGGTGACAAAGTTCCGGTGATTCGTGGTTCCGCCTTGAAAGCCCTCGACGGTGACGCCGAGGCTCTCAAGAGCATCGAAGAGTTAATGAAAGCAGTCGATGACTACATTCCCACTCCGGTACGCGATCTGGACAAACCTTTCCTGATGCCGGTGGAAGATGTTTTCTCCATCAAGGGCCGAGGAACAGTTGCGACCGGTCGCGTCGATCGTGGCAAGATCAAGGTAAACGATGAAGTTGAGTTGGTCGGTCTAAAGGATACAAAAAAGACGGTCGTGACCGGAGTAGAGATGTTTCGCAAATCGTTGGATGAAGCTCAGGCCGGTGACAACGTCGGTCTTCTTCTCCGCGGAATTGAGCGGGACGATATCGAGCGCGGTCAGGTAGTGGCGATTCCCGGTTCGATTACTCCCCACACCGAGTTTGAGGCCGAGGTCTACGTTCTCTCCAAAGAGGAAGGCGGGCGCCACACTCCTTTCTTCACCGGCTATCGGCCGCAGTTCTACCTGCGGACCACCGATGTAACGGGCGAGGTTACTCTTCCCAAAGAGGTGGAGATGGTGATGCCGGGTGACAACGTCAAAGTTACGGCAAAACTGATTCAGCCGATTGCTCTCGAAGAGGGTGTGCGCTTCGCAATTCGCGAAGGAGGGCACACAGTGGGAGCGGGAGTCGTTTCCAAGGTTATCAAGTAACCTGATCTCCCGCCGACTAGGGTAAGTAGCACGTTTCATGCCAAAAGGAAGGATTAGAGTTCGTTTAAAAGCTTACGACGCCCGGGTGATTGACCGCAGCGCGGAGAAGATTGTCGATGCGGCGATTCGCACCGGCGCCAAGGTCGTAGGCCCCATCCCACTCCCGACAGAACGGGAGATTTTTACTGTGATCCGTTCCCCTCACATCGACAAGCGTTCCCGCGAATCGTTTGAAATCCTAACGCACAAAAGGCTGGTCGATATCGAAGAACCCACCCCCAAAACCATTGATGAACTCTCCAACCTCGATCTCCCCGCCGGCGTCGGGGTAGAGGTGAAGATGTAGGGCGGTTCGCTAAGGGCTCACCAACCCTCTTTTCTCGTTTTACTCGAAAATGATCCTCACTGTTGCTAAGCTTGATTTCTTCTGTTATTATCTCTTCGTTAATGCCCAAGCGTTTCACAAAGACAGCAGACAGCAGTCGGCAGGCGGGTTCTCGGGATACGGCTGGCTAGTGCTAATAACTCGCTGACTTTTTGGCCGCTTGAGCAGCGGCTTTTTTTGTGACTAACAAAATCGAAGCTCGAAAATTGGATATGGGTCAGGTTTTCTCGCCCGACGGGAGAGTTGTTCCTGTGACCGCGGTTTCGCTGACGGAGATTCCGGCCGATTTTACCCCCGGGACGCCCGTTAGAGTGGTGGGAACGTCCAAGGGAAAGGGCTTTGCCGGAGTGATGAAGCGCCACGGTTTTGCAGGAATGCCGGCAACCCACGGCCGCTCGACCAAGGGGCGCGCTCCAGGTTCGATCGGCGGCACAACCACTCCCGGCCGAGTCTATCGCGGCAAGCGGATGGCCGGCCGCATGGGTGGGGAGCAGGTGACGGTGCCGGGATTATCGGTGGTGGAGGTGGATACCGAGAAGAAAATCGCCAGGATCTCGGGAGCTCTTCCCGGCCCGCGGCTGAGTAATCTAACGATATTTTACGAACCCGGCGAGACCGTAACGGAGAGCGAGATTCCGCCGGCGGAAAAAGCCGCGCCGGGAACCGAGAGTTCGAAGGAAGAAGTTAAGGAAGAGGAGAAAAAACAATGAGAGTGCTGTCCCCGCTAAAGGGGGTTGCAATTTCATGAAAAGACCATGAAAGTTAGTATCTATAGCGCGAAGGGAGTAAAAACCGAAAAGAAGATTGAACTGCCGGAGGATATCTTTGGAGTGAAGCCAAACCTCACGGTCCTGCGTCAGTACATCCACGTCTATCGGAACATCCAGCGGGCCGGAACGGTGGCCACCAAGACTCGGGGTGAGGTCTCCGGTGGGGGACGCAAACCCTGGGCCCAGAAGGGCACGGGGCGGGCGCGGCACGGTTCGGTTCGTTCTCCGATTTGGGTTGGCGGGGGGATAACCTTTGGTCCCCGGCCTCGCACCTTTGAGGCGCTTCTGACCAAAAAGGTTAAGGACTTGGCGTTACGGTCGGCACTCTCTGCCAAAGCGGCGGCGGAAAGGGTTTGGGTGGTCGTGGACCCAGTTTTCAAAGAGCCGAAAACCGCCGTTGCCCAACAGCTTTTGGCGAAACTCAAAACTCGGAAAGCTTTGGTGGTCGTTCCTGAAATGAATACCAATGTCTTCCGTTCCTTCCGGAATCTGGCGGACGCGACGGTGGAGTTGGTGGGGAACCTGAATCCCTATGAGGTTCTCAACTCCGGCGATCTGGTTTTTTTCCAGGAAAGCATTGGGAAGCTCAAGGAGAGATTGACGGAGAAAAGAAAGACGGTAAAAGTGGTAAAGGCGATAAAGCCAGTGAAAGTAGTAAAAAAGACGGTTGGCCCTAAGCGAAAGACAAAGAGCAAGAAGCGATGAACATCTATCAAGTTTTAAAAAAGCCGGTGGTTTCGGAAAAGGGCTACGCCCAGGCCCGTCAGGGAAAATATCTTTTTGAGATTGCGCCTCAGGCCACGAAGAAAGATGTGGCCGCGGCGGTCGAGCTTCTTCACAAAGGAACCAAAGTGGCGAAGGTCGCCATTATTCGCACTCCCGGAAAAGAGACTCGCTGGCGGACACCCAAAAAGCGACCGGTGCGGGCGGAACAGAGTGCGGTTAAAAAGGCCTTGGTGACTTTGTCGGAGGGGAAGATTGAGTTTTTTGAAGAAAAGTGACCAAACCAAAGACTCTAAAATTTGGCCGAAAGCGGGCGGTGGGGCGGAGCCTCGGAAAAGTAACGACTCGCCACCACGGCGGAGGCGCCAAACGGCTCTATCGGGTGATAGACTTTAAACGCGATAAGCGCGGACTGCCGGGGCGGGTGGAGCTGTTCGAGTACGACCCCAACCGCTCTGCCAATCTCGCTCGGCTGGTCTACAAAGACGGAGAGCGGCGGTTTATTCTCCAGCCGGAGAAGCTCCAGGTCGGGGACCAGGTGGTCAGTGATGATTCCGCCCCGATCCGAACCGGGAATGCCCTGCCGATCGGCAAGATTCCGGTGGGAACCGAGGTTCACAACGTCGAGCTCATCCCCGGAAGGGGAGCGCAGTTTGTCCGGACGGCCGGTTCGGCCGCGGTGGTGGTGGCGCGGGAGGATGAGTTCGTCCACCTAAAGATGCCCTCCGGAGAAGTTCGCCGCATATTTAAAGATTGTTGGGCGACGGTCGGCCGTTTGGCGGGAGTGGAGCGCAAGCTGAGAAAATACGGGAAGGCTGGGATCAAACGGCACATGGGGATTCGGCCCACGGTGCGGGGAGTGGCGCAGAATCCGTCCTCCCATCCGCACGGAGGGGGAGAAGGCCGTTCCGGAATCGGAATGCCCGGTCCCAAAACTCCTTGGGGTAAACCCACTCTGGGCAAGAAGACGCGGAAGCGCTTTCATACCGATCGTTACATTGTATTGAGGAAAAAGAAAAGATGAGCCGAAGTAACAAAAAAGGGCCGTTTATCGAGCCAAAATTGATGAAAAAGGTTTTGCGGGCCAAAGAAGCCGGTAGCAACGAGCCGATTCGAACCTGGTCGCGCTCTTCCCAAGTTTCCCCGGAAATGGTGGGGTTAACGATTGCGGTTTACAACGGAAAAGAGCACATCCCGGTAAAAATTGTCGAGGCGATGGTGGGACATCATTTGGGAGAGTTTTCCCCGACGCGGACCTTCCGGAAGCATGGGGCAAAAGGGGTCAAGGCGACCCTCTCGGAGGGAAGAGTCTAATGGAAAAAACAAAGATTAAAGACAAAAAAGAAAAATCGGTACCGGCGGTTCCGGTCGCTCCCGCAAAGACGGAAGCGCGGGCTATTGGTCGCTACCTGAAGATTACCCCGACCAAAGTCCGGGATTTCGCGCGCTTGATCCGCGGCAAGAGGGTGGTTGTAGCCGAAACTATCCTGAAGTTCAGCGGTACCCGCGGCGGCGAAACGGTGGCCGATGTTCTCCACTCCGCTTCTGCCAACGCCGGAGCCGGTTTCGATAAAGAAACCTGGTTGGTGGCGGAAGTTCGGGCGGACAAGGGACCTACCTTTCGGCGGCGAGTGGACCCGAAATCCCGGGGATCGCGCGGAATGATTATCAGCCCCTCCACCCATCTAATGGTCGTTCTAAAGAAGATCGCTGATAGAGATGAAAGGAGTAACAGTGGGTCATAAGCTGAGTCCCAAATCTCTGAGAACGGGCACTTTTCTGCCGTGGCGCTCGCGCTGGTTTAGCGATCGGGATTACGCCAAGAACGCCGGAGAGGACTCGCGGATCCGCCGTTTCCTCGCCGCGAGGCTTATAGAAGCGGGTTTGGAGGACATCGAGATCGAACGTTCCGGATCAAAGGTTAAAGTGGTCGTGATTGTGGCCAAGCCCGGTTTGGTCATCGGCCGGGGCGGCGGCGGCGCCGAGCTCCTCAAGGTAGAACTGACAAGAATTCTGGAAGTCCCGGTGGAGCTGGATATCGTCGAATCCAAATCGCCGGCCACCTCCGCGGCTCTTCTGGCGGACCGGGTGGTGAATATTCTGGAGCGGCGGGGGCGTCAGTATCGAAGAGTTTTGAATGAGATCGTCGAGGAGTCGATGAGTCGGGGAGCAAAGGGGGTAAAGATCGAGGCGGCCGGGAGATTGGGGGGATCCGAGATTGCGCGAAGAGAAAAGATTTCGCGCGGATCGATCCCGCTCTCCACTCTGAGAGCCGATATCGATTTTGCCGGCCGTTTTGCCTCCACGCGCTACGGAAAAATTGGAGTTAAGGTTTGGGTTTTCCGAGGTGAGCTGAACAAGGATTAAAAAATGCTGTTACCAAAAAAGACAAAATTCAGAAAACGTTTTCGCGGCCGGATCAAGGGCAAGGCCTGGCGTGGCAGCGAGGTCTCCTTTGGGGAATACGGTCTGCAAGCCCTGACAAAAGGGAATCTTTCCTCCCGGCACATTGAGGCGGCTCGAAAGGTTATTCGGGGATACACGGAAAGAGGGGGAAAGTTGTGGATCAGGATCTTCCCCGACAAACCGGTTTCCAAAAAGCCGGCGGAAATTCGGATGGGGGGAGGAAAATCGGCAGTAGACCACTACGCGGCCGAAATCAAACCGGGACGGATCCTGCTTGAGATTTCCGGTGTTCCCGCGGAGCTTTCCGAGAAGGCCCTAAAATTGGCGGCGGCCAAGTTGCCTCTCGCCACGAAGATTGTCAAGAAATGAGCCGTATGGACGGCCGAAGAAACGACCTAGCATTTTGAAAAAATGAGCAAAATGAAAGAGTTTCGCGAAAAAGAGGAGAAGGAGCTCCGCAAGGTTTTGGCGGAGACGCAGGCGGAGATTTCCCAGCTCCGCGGCAAGCGGGCGATCGGTTCCTTGGCCGACACCTCCACGATTAGCAAAAAACGGCGGGAGGCGGCGCGGGTGATGACGGCTATGGGTGAGAAAGAAATTCTGAAGGAAGTTTTGGTAGAGAAACAAAATGGCAAGAAAAAAGCTTAAAGGGATAATCAAAAGAATCAGTGGCAAGAACACCGTGGCGGTGGAGGTGGTGCGGGTTTTTCATCACCCCCGCTACCGGAAGCGCATCCTGACTTCTAAGGTTTACTTGGTTCACGTGGCAGACGGAGACGCTCCGGTTGGGAAATCGGTGACGATCGAGGAGAGCCGGCCCATCTCAAAAACAAAGCGGTGGGTGGTGGTGGAATTGGATGGGAAATCAGTCGCTAGGAGCCAGGAGCCAGTAGCCAAGGAGAAAATCAAGACAGAAGGTGCCAAGAAAACCGTAAGTCGGCGGAGAAAGGGGTCGAAGAAATGATTCAACGCGAAACAATGCTGGTCGCCGCCGATAATTCCGGAGCAAAAAAGTTGCGGGTGATCGGAATTCCTCGTCGGGGCTCGAGCCGCATCGCCTATCTGGGTGATACGGTATCGGTTGCGATTCGGGGAGCCGATCCCAACGGTGCCGTCAAGGACCACGGGATTGAGAGGGCCGTCGTTGTTCGGACGAGAAAAGAGGTCCGCCGGCCGGACGGTTCCTACATTCGCTTTGACGATAATGCCGGAGTGGTGATTGACAATCAGGGCAATCCTAAAGGGAGCCGAGTCTTCGGACCGATTGCCCGAGAGGTGCGGGAGCGGGGGTTTAAGAAGATCGCCTCTTTGGCGACCGAGGTTTTTTGAGAGCCAGATGCAGAATACGAAGATTGGCATGAAAATTAAGAAAGGCGATACGGTCAGGGTTCTCTCGGGCAAGGATCGGGGCCGGGAGGGAGATGTCCTCCGAGTGATTCTCGGAGAGAGAAAGATCGTGGTGGCGGGCATAAACATGCTCAAGCGCTTCACAAAAAAGACCAAGGATTCGGCCGGGGGGATTGTGGCGGCGGAGGCTCCTTTCTGGGCGTCCAAAGTGGGGGTGGTCTGCCCAAAGTGCAAAAAAGTTTCTCGTCTGACCGGTTCCAGAAACTGTCGGCAATGCGGAGCGAGTGTGGATAAGAAGGCCAAAAAATAAAATGCTGAAAGAAATCTATCAAAAAGAAGTTGCTTCAAAGCTTAAGGGAGAGCTTGGCAAGGGGAATGTGTACGCTGTTCCCCGAGTAACCAAGATTGTCGTCAATGTCGGCGTTGGTAAAGAGAGAGAGGAAAAGGAGGTTTTGGCGAAGGTCAAAGAGGAGGTCGCTATGATTGCCGGCCAGACACCCTCTTTCCGGGCCGCCAAAAAAGCAATCGCTTCCTTTGCGATTCGCCGGGGCGATATTGTGGGTTTGGCGGTTACCTTGCGGGGACGCCGGATGTGGGACTTCCTCGAGAAGCTAATCAGAGTGGTTCTGCCCCGGACCAGGGACTTTAAGGGGATCTCCCGAAAGAGCTTTGACGGCCATGGCAACCTGACCATCGGGATTGTGGAGCACACTGCTTTTCCGGAAATCGACCCTCACAGAGTTGGCAAGATTCGTGGTTTGGAAGTTACCATTGCCACCAGCGCCAATAAGGATGATGAAGCTCACCGAGTTCTCAAGGAGTTGGGGATGCCGTTTCGCGACTAAAAATGCCTAAAAAGAGTTGGATTGAAAGACACAAAAGAGAGCCGAAGTTCAAAACCCGCGGCTACAATCGGTGCAGCATCTGTGGTCGGTCGGGTGCCTATATCCGTAAATTCGGGATGTGCCGAATTTGTTTTCGAGAGTTGGCTTCCCGGGGCGAGTTGCCGGGAGTAAGGAAGGCATCATGGTAACCGATCCAATCGCCGACATGTTCACCCGACTCCGAAACGCGGTCCTCGCTGGTCGCAGTGAGATTGTTGTCCCGTATTCGCGGCTCAAAGAAGAGATCGCCAAGCTTTTTGTGGCGGAGGGATACCTGGGAGAGGTGCGAAAATTCAAAGAACAGAAAGGGAAAAACTTTTTCCTGTCCATGCAGAGCCCCAAACTGGAAAACGTTCGCCGGCTCTCCAAGCCCGGAGCCCGCTGGTATGTTTCCTGGCGAGAAATTCAAAAACCGCCGTTGGGAATTGCTATCATCTCCACTCCCGAGGGAATTCTGACTCACAAGCAAGCCCGGAAGAAGAAGTTGGGTGGGGAGTTGGTCGGGGAGATTTGGTAAGACGCTATGATTGGAAAGAAACCGATTAAATTGCCGGAAGGTGTAAGTGTCCTCGTCGAAGGTCAAATCGTCGGGGTCTCCGGTCCGTTGGGTCAGCTCTCGGTTGATCTTCCCAGGGGAGTGCAGGCGGTAGTGATGGATCAAGAGCTGCGTTTTTCGGCGGCGGCGGCCGTTCCGGCGCGGGTTTATGGCTTGGGTTTTGCGCTGGTTCGCAATGCCGTTGAGGGAGTTAGCCAGGGATTCAGCAAAGAGCTGGAGCTGGTGGGAGTGGGTTATCGGGCCGAAAAGGTCGCCCTGGGGCTAAAACTCTCTCTGGGTTTCTCGCATCCGGTGGAATTTAAAATACCGGAAGGGGTGGCGGTAGAAGTGACCGACAGTACCAAAATCAAGTTGACGGGGATAAACAAGGCGGTGGTGACCCAAACGGCGGCCCAGCTTCACAAGCTTCGCCCGCCCGAACCATACAAGGGCAAAGGGATTCGCTACGCCGGAGAGGTTGTCCGCCGCAAGCAGGGGAAGGTGGTTAAGGCGGCCGCGGGAGGGGGAGCTTGATCATGATAAACAAAAACGATTCTCAACGGGAAAAAAGAATTCGGCGGGGGAGAAGCCGTATTTTTGGGACGGCCCAGAGGCCTCGTCTTAGTGTTTTTCGGTCCGGTAAGCACATCTACGCCCAGTTGATTGACGACGAAAAAGGGGCAACACTGGTTTCGGCTGCCGATCTCACGCTCCAAAGCGGCCAGAAGAGCGAACGGGCTTCCGCTGTGGGCAAAGAGTTGGCCGAGAAGGCACTGAAAGCTAAGATTAAGAAAGTAGTTTTTGATCGCCGGGGATACGCCTACCACGGTCGCGTTAGGATGGTAGCGGAGGGTGCGCGCGCAGGAGGTTTGGATTTTTAAAATGGAAAGAACGAGATTTAGAAGTCAATCCGAGATCACTCAACCGGGCGAGTTTGTCGACAAAGTTCTGGTAGTGAACCGGGTTGCGAAAAAGATTAAGGGTGGCGACAAAATCGGATTTACCGCCCTGGTGGCGGTGGGAAATAGAAATGGCAAGATTGGTTTGGGTTACGGAAAGGCGGGGGACCTGCGGTCGGCGATTGTCAAGGCCAATTCCAAAGCCAAGAAGAATGTTTTCCAGATTGTAATGCGAGAATCAACACTGCCGCGCCGGATTACGCTCAAACAAGGGGCCGCCCGCCTTCTGTTGATGCCGGCGCCGCGAGGGGCCGGTTTGATCGCGGGGGGTGTAGTTCGGAATATTCTGGGTCTGGCGGGAGTGGTGGATGTCTCGGCTAAGATTCTGGGAACGAACAACCCGATGGCGAACGCCCAAGCGACGATTGAGGCTTTGAAGATTTTAAGCAAAAATCATGGAACTGCATGAACTCACGAGGATTGTAAAAGGAAAGAAAAAAAGAGTCGGTCGCGGTTACGGGTCCGGTAAGGGGGGACATACGACCGGCCGAGGAGCAAAGGGCCAGAAGGTTCGCAATCGGGTTCGCTCCTCTTTCGAGGGGGGTCAGATTCCGTTGGCGCGCCGCTTGCCGCGGCGGGGAACTGTCCGTTCGCGGAAATGATTGAAGCTTTAAAGCGAATTTGGTACCAAAAGGAACTACGGAACCGGATAATTTTTACGGTTCTGGCAATTGTCGTCTTTCGGTTCCTGGCCCACGTTCCTCTTCCGGGAGTTGATCGCGTTCAGCTTCGTCAGCTCTTCGCTGGAAATGCTCTTCTCGGACTTCTTTCCGCATTTTCGGGAGGAACAATGGAGAATTTTTCCGTGGTTTCTCTGGGACTGGCTCCCTATATCAACGCCTCCATTATTTTTCAGCTTCTGACTTTTGGGTTTCCCAAACTTAAAGAGCTCTCTCAAGAGGGGGAATGGGGTCAGGCGAAGATCAATCAATACACCCGGCTGCTTACCCTGCCGCTTTCGATTCTGCAGGGTTACGGATTCTTTTTTCTGCTTCGCCAGCAGGGAGTGGTCACGGCGCTATCACCGCTCTCCCTTGTGGCCCTGATTTTTGCGCTCTCCGCCGGATCACTCTTTATGATGTGGTTGGGTGAGCTCCTGACCGAGCGGGGGATCGGAAATGGGATTTCCCTCCTGATTTTTGTCGGAATTGCCGCCGGCTACCCTCTCTCCCTGGCGCAGTCTCTGACGGCGTTGACGGCGGGCCAGGTAGCCAACTTGTTTCTCTTCCTGGCACTCCTCCTGGGTCTATTTGCCGCGGTGGTGCTGATCAATGAGGCCGTTCGCCGGATTCCTATCCAGTATGCGGTCCGCGGACCGAATGCCGGCGCCCAGAGTTTTCTTCCGCTTCGTATTAATCAAGCCGGAGTGATCCCGATCATTTTTGCGGTTTCTTTGGTTTTGATTCCTCCGACCATCGCGCGTTACTTGAGCGGGGTGGCCAACCCCCAGATTCAGCTTATTTCTGCCGAAATTATCAAGCTTTTCTCGCCGAACGGTTTATTCTATAACCTGGTCTATTTTGTTTCGGTCTTTCTTTTCACTTTCTTCTATACCGCAGTGGTTTTTAATACAAAAGATTTGGCCGAAAACTTGCAAAAGAGGGGCGGTTTTATTCCTGGTATCCGGCCGGGAATGGCAACGAAGGATTTTATTGATCGAATCATCTCCCGGACGACTTTCTTCGGCGCCATCTTTTTGGGACTGGTTGCCGTTCTTCCTTCGGTGGGGGCGGCGGTCACCGGGGTAACGGCTTTTGCGCTAGGGGGAACCGGAATTCTAATTGTGGTTTCGGTGGTTCTGGAGACTCTCCGCCAGCTGGAGGGGGAGTTGTCGGTGCGGGAATATGAGGGGTATCTCTAGAGACCAGGGTATAGGGGATAGGGTATAGTTAAACAGCATGTTTGAACAGATGAAACAATTGAATGAGCTTCGGAAGCAGGGCCAGAAAATGAAGTCCGAGATGGAGCAGATTGTGGTCGACGTTTCTGAAGGGGATATCCAAATTAGGATTCGAGGCGACCAGGAGATCCAAGAGATTACCGTCGACGGAGAGAAGCGTGATGATCTCAAGAAGGCTTTCAACAAAGCGATAAAGGAATCGCAAAAGGAAGTTTCCAAGAAACTATCTGGGATGTTGATGAACATGAAAGTCCCCGGTCTTTAATCTCTTGGATACCCAACCACCCCGTTGAATTTTTGATGATTACGATAAAGAGTAAGGAAGATTTCCAAGCTATGCGGGAGGGTGGCCGCATCACCGCCGCCGCTCTTCAGGATGTGCTGCGGCAGGCCCGGCCGGGAACCTCTCTTTTGGATTTGGAAAAGATTGCCCGGGAGGGGATCATTCAAGGCGGGGGGACACCGGCGTTTGAGCGGGTTAAGGGCTACCATTTTGCGACCTGCCTGAACGTCAACGAGGGAATTGTCCATGGGATTCCCACCTCTCAAAAACTCAAGGAAGGAGATATTTTGAGTGTCGACCTGGGGACTTTCTACCAAGGATTCAACACCGACGCCTCCTGGACGGTCTACATTGGCGACGAACAGAAAGCGCCGCGCGCCAAGACCAAATTCCTTCGGGCCGGAGAAGAGGCGCTGAAGAAGGCAATTGCCGAAGCTCGGGAGGGCAACCGCATTCTCGATATCTCCGCTGCCATTCAGAAAGGTATCGAGGGCGCCGGTTACACCCCGGTGGACACGCTGGTGGGACACGGAGTAGGGAAAGACCTGCACGAGGATCCCCAGATTCCTTGCTTGGTGATGGCGGGACCAAATCCCCAAATTTCCGCAGGAATGGCGTTGGCGGTCGAGGTGATTTATACTGAGGGGGGTCGAGATCTCCAGATCGCCGCCGACGGCTGGACGGTGGAAACCGTCGATAAGAGCTTGAGCGGTCTTTTTGAACACACGGTGGCAATAACTGAAAAAGGACCGGAAATCTTAACCCTGAGCGAACGAAGTGAGTCGAGCGGGTTGACCTAACAGGATTGATATGGTAAAAACAAAGGGTTTCTCTTCTGGAAAGAAAGAAAGAGCGGAACTGAGCGGGATTGTCAAAGAAACCCTGCCTGATGCTCTTTTTCGGGTTGAGCTGGAGGAGGGCCGGGAGGTTCTCGCTCATATTTCCGGGAAGATGCGCATCCACCGCATCAAAGTTCTTCTTGGTGATTCGGTTCGGGTGGAGTTATCCCCCTACGATCCCAATCGGGGAAGAATTGTTTACCGAAGCAAATAGAAACGATGAAAGGACGCGATGAGAAATCGCTATCTTTCAAAAGAAAATGAAAGTTAGAGCATCAGTTAAAAAAATTTGCAGAGATTGCAAGATTATTAAGCGCCAGGGGCGTCTCTACGTCGTTTGCAAGAATCCCAAGCACAAACAGAGACAAGGATGACTATAAGAACTATGTTTGTACAATCGAGTGTAGAGAGATTGCTAGGTCACCTAAGGCGACCGTCCAACCGAGCTTTAGCGAGGACAGTCCAAGGATGATTAAAAGATAAAAATGTCAAGAATTGAAGGAGTTGATTTACCGGTTGAAAAGCGAGTGGAGGTGGCCCTCACCTACGTCCGGGGGATCGGTACCACTTTGGCCAAAAAAATTATCGCGGAAGCCGGAGTGTCACCCGAGATCCGTGTCAAAGATCTCTCGGAGGAACAGGTTGGTAAGATTAGGGAGGTAATTCAGAAGAGCGGTTACCGGGTGGAGGGAGAACTGGCAGCCGAAACGGCTAATAATATTAAGCGTCTCCAAGAGATCGGGTCCTATCGAGGAATGAGACACGCCCGGGGTTTGCCGGTGCGGGGGCAGAGAACCAAGACCAATGCCCGCACCCGAAGAGGTCGGAAGATGGCGATTGCCGGAACGAGCAAGTCCGCGATCGCGGCGAAGAAGTCCGAAAAGACCTAATGGACGGCCGAAGAAACGACCTAGCATTTTGAATAAACAAAAAATGTCAAAAAAGAAAGAACGCAAAATACCGGAAAGAGCAGTAGCCCACATCACCTGCACTTTCAACAACACGTTGATTACAATCGGGGAGGAGGTCGGGGGAGTGATCGTGCGGGGCTCGGCGGGGACGGCCGGTTTTAAAGGAACCAAAAAGGCGACTCCCTTTGCCGCTTCTCAAGCCGCCGAGGCCATCGCGAAATCCGCCCGTCAATTGGGTGTTAAAGAAGTTTCTGTTTTGGTAAAGGGGCCGGGACCCGGCCGCGATTCCGCGATCAAAGCCTTAAAAGTTGGTGGGCTGGAAGTCACAGCGATCACCGATGTGACCCCGATCCCCCACAATGGCCCGCGGCCAAAGAACCGCCGAAGAGTGTAATGGATAAAGAAAATACTATGACAAAATTTCAGTTCGGAGACAGTAAGCGGGACATTGCTAGGTTCGCCGCAGGCGAGCCGTCCAATGGCCCCCGTCCCAAGAACAGGAGACGCGTTTAAATGGGTAGATACACCGGTCCCACCCACAAACTCTGCCGGCGCGAAGGCGTTCCGCTCTGCGGCCGCGACAATTGTCCGGTCAAAACGAGGATGTCCGCTCCCGGTCAGCACGGTGCTTTCCGTCGTCGCCTTTCCGAGTATGGTCTTCAGCTTCGCGAAAAACAGAAGGCCAAACGGATCTATGGGGTTCGGGAAGGACAGTTCCAACGCTATTTCAAGAATGCCCTTGGCAGTAAAGAAAAAACCGGGGAAGTCTTGCTCCAGCTTTTGGAACGGCGGTTGGACAACGTGCTCTACCGTGCCGGTTTTGCCAGCACTCGTCCGCACGCTCGACAGATGGCGGCCCACGGTTTGGTGAAGGTGAATGGAAGGCGAGTGACGATCCCGTCGCTTTTGGTTGCGGTTGGTGATAAAATTACCTTTGCTAAAAAAGGTGCAATCATTTACGATGAAGTGATCCGTCCTTCCTGGATAAAAGTGGACAAGAAGGAAATGATTGCCAGGATCGCCGCCTTTCCGGCTCGGGAAGAAATTGGTCCCGAGGTCAACGAGAAGATGGTGATCGAATACTATTCGCGTTAGCGGATAGCTAGTCCGCCTGAGGCGGGCGTCCTATTCAAGATAATGGAACCACTGGAATTTGGGATAAAAGTTGAAAAGGAAACCGGAGATCTGGGTCGATTTGTGATCGAACCTCTTCCGGAGGGTTACGGAGTTACTATGGGAACCGCTTTGCGGAGAGTTTTGCTCTCCTCTCTCCCGGGAGCAGCCGTGGCCGAAGTCCGCATTCAAGGAGTGACTCATCCCTTCACCACCATCAAGGGAATCAGGGAAGATGTGGTGGAACTTATCTTGAATCTCAAAAAAATCCGCTTCAATCTCCGGGGTGACGGGCCGGTCGAAGGAATCATTGAGGTGAAGGGGAAGAAAACAATCACCGCTGGTGATATCAAAGCCAGTTCGGAACTGGTGGTGGTTAATCCCGATCTCAAGATTGCTACTTTGACCGATAAAGATTCCAAGCTTTCACTCTCCCTGCTGATCGAGAAGGGGGTAGGGTACAAGCCGGCCGAAGAGCGCGAGCGCGGTAAAGTTGGCGTAATCCCACTGGATTCCATTTTCACCCCGGTGTTAAAAGTTGCTTTTTCGACAGAAGGAGCGCGGGTTGGAAGAAAAACAAATTTTGAACGATTGATTCTGGAAGTGACCACCGATGGGACCATTAAACCGGCGCGGGCTCTCGGCCAAGCCGCGGAATTTATCAGGAGCTACTTCGAGAAAATTGCCACTTCTTTCCCTGAAAAATCTCCTTCTCAACCGAAAGCGAAAGCGGTGGCGGGAAAGCCCAAGAAAGCAACCAAAAAGCGCGCCTCCTCAAAGAAGAAATAGGTTATGAAAGGATCGTCACCGATGCGCCAACTCCTCACCTCTCTGGTCTCTTCCGAAAAAGTTGTCACAACCGAAGCCAAGGCAAAAGCTCTCAAACGGGAAATTGACCGACTAATTTCGCGTTCCAAAAATTTGAATCTTGTTACCAGGCGGAAGGCCCTGGCGCTTTTTACCAAGAAGGGAGCGGCGCAGAAATTCATCGACCAGATTGTTCCCCAATTCAGCCAACGGATCGGGGGCTACGTCCGAGTTGTTAAACTCTCCTATCGGCGCGGCGACCGGGCACCGCAGGCGCGGGTGGAATTTGTCGAAGAGATCAAACCGGCGAAAGCAAAGCCGAAGGTGGTAGCTAAAACTGGGAGCGTGAAAAAGCCTACCAAGAAAGGAACAAAAAATGCCAAAACCGCAAAAGCGAAGTGAAGATAAAGTCGAACGAAGTTGGTACCTCTTCGATGCCAAAGATCAGGTCCTGGGTCGCCTGGCGACCAAAATTGCCCGACTCCTAATTGGAAAGGAGAAAACGGATTGGGTTCCTTATCTCGACCAGGGAGATTACGTTGTCGTTAAAAATGCGGCCAGAATTGAGGTAACCGGCAAGAAAGAAACCCAAAAGCGCTACTTCCGCTACTCCGGGTACCCGAGCGGATTAAAATCGGAGAATCTAGGAGAGTTAAGGAAGCGGCGGCCGCAGGAGATTATCCGCCATGCGGTGTTGGGAATGCTGCCCAAGAACAAACTTGGCAGTAGAATGATCACCCGGCTATTCGTGTACCCCGGGGAAGAAGGGGAGATGATCGGTAAGGTAAAAATGGACGGCTCGGCTAACGCCGAACCTAGCATTTTAAAGAAATAAAATGTCAGAAAAAAAGCAAGGAAAATTTTATCAAGCGATCGGCCGAAGGAAGGAAGCGACCACCACGGTCCGGTTGTTCGCCGGAAAAGGGGAATCAACTGTGAACGGCACCCCCGTTTCTAAATATTTTCCGATTGATTCTTTCCAAGCCAAGTTGGTTTTGCCTTACAGAGCGACCGGAACGGAAGATAAATTTTACTTTGTTGCCCGGGCGGAGGGGGGAGGTAAGGTTGGTCAATTGGACGCTATCGTCTTGGGAATTTCCCGAGCTCTCGTCCTTTTCAATGGAGACCTGCGCAAGCCATTGCGCGATGCCGGCTTGATGACTCGCAACCCCCGCGAAAAAGAGAGAAAGAAATATTTCCTCAAGAAAGCCCGCAAGCGGCCACAGTATTCGAAGCGTTAGCGAAGAATACTGCTAGGATGCGTCCGCGGCCGTTAAATTTTGCTTCGCAAAATTTCTAGCGACAAGGTCGCGTCCAATATTCCAAGCGCTAAAGGATAGAACTGCCAAAACTGCTCTAGTCAAGCCCCGTTATCTAATAGTATACTATATATAATAAAACAGGCCTGTTTTAATTCCCTTTCAAAGGGAATGGGAATAACTCCTCATAAACGCGCTGTTTGCGGACAAATCTGCTTTCGTAGAGGACTAATCGATTTGCTTTCCAAGAAAATTCTTCATGAACCAACGGTAGTTTGATCTTGCCTCGCTTCTTAACCCGCCCTAAAGTGAGGTGGGGGTAGAATCCGCGTTCTTCCTTGAGCGAACCTTTAATGGTCAGTTGATGTCCTATTTCCTCAGCGAGTCGATTAAGTTCCTCTCGACCTTGTTCAATTTCGAGCCATAGTGGTCTTACTTTTAGGAATAATTTGCCGGTCGTGATTTGGAACGGTGTGGATTTTGGAACCAATGCCTCGATCTCGGTCTTGAGATTTTTTATCTGATCTTCTTTAACCCAGCCAAAGAAAACGAGAGTGATGTGAAGATTTTCCGGTGTGACCCATTTTATTTCCCAATCAGGTAATGATTTCTTGAGCCTCTCAATTTCTTTTGCCAATTCTCTGATAATCTTTTGAGTGACCGGTACGGCGAGAAAAATTCGCTTCATCATTTGTATTTTAAGCCAAAAGTGTGTTAAGTAGTAGAACAATGGCCTTCGAACTCCAACCCCTTTCCTACAGCTACGACGCGTTGGAACCGTACATTGACGCCCAGACGATGCAGATTCACCACGACAAGCATCACGCCACTTACGTGGAGAAGCTGAACAAGGCTCTGGAAAAATACCCCGATCTGCAACCCAAATCCCTAGAGGACTTGCTCAAGGACCTAAATTCGATTCCCGAAGATATTCGCACCGCGGTGCGCAATCACGGTGGGGGACACTTTAACCACTCGCTTTTCTGGAAGATGATGAAAAAAAGTGGGGGAGGGGAGCCAAGCGGTGATCTGGGGGGTATCATCAAGAGTGAATTTGGCAGTTTTGAAGATTTCAAAAAGAAATTCAGCGATGCTGCCGCGGCGATTTTTGGGAGCGGTTGGGCTTGGTTGGTCAAAAGCGGGGACGGAAAACTTTCGGTCGTGCCAACCCCCAACCAGGATTCGCCTCTTTCCCAGGGTCTAACCCCCCTCTTGGGTTTGGACATCTGGGAGCACGCCTACTATCTCCAGTATCAAAACCGCCGGCCGGAATACATCGAGGCCTGGTGGAACGTCGTGAATTGGGATCAGGTTGAAGAGAACTTTAAGGCTTAACCTTTCAAACTGGGATTAATCTGGTCGGGGCGGCGGGAATTGAACCCACTACCTCTCGCACCCCATGCGAGCGGTCTACCGATGACCTACGCCCCGATGAGCACGGCGAATCGGGGGGCATGGTCCTTGCGAAGCAAGGCCTTACGCCCCGAAGCTTCTCCAATTCTATCCTCTCTCCCTTGAATTTTCCACTTTCCCGGATATACTTAAGTCCTAAAAACAAGGGGAAAGGGAGGGGCGATGCCTGCGGACAAGACTTCCAGGATCCGTCTCGGGGATGGTTCCGTCATCCGTTCGAAGGAGCGGCTGGAGCCTGGGATTGAGGTCACGGTGCTCGTTGCCGGCGAGTCTGATCTGAAACTGTTCGATTCGGTGGTGCTGGTCGATCGGGATGAAGACGGTTTCCATTCGGTTTTGAGGAATCGGAATTCCTGTTCCCTCGCCGAGGTTCCCGAAGAGGACGTCAAGGAGCTGGGGTTCTCGGATCTCTATCTCCTGGCGGAGTCTCTCCGGCATCGCTATCCGGATTTGACGTGGCACGACAGAGTCACGGTGCTCCGTTTCTTCGTCTACGAAGGGTACTCGGAATGAAGTCGAAGCCCGTCCTCCTGGTCGTCCTCCAGTGCCCTTGGCGCAAGGGAGGACTCTCGAACGGTTGGAATCCTCGGGTGTGGCGCCGGGAACTGTGGCTGTCGCGCACCGGGATTCGTCTCCAGGAAGCGCTGCCGACCGATATCTTCGAAGTGAAGGTCTGCAACGCCAATCCTACCTTGGCCGATTCTCCCGATGGAGTTTTTCCGGCCGATTTGGTGCACCTGAGGCGAGTCATTCACCGCATCCAGCCCAGTGTGGTTCTGACATGCGGGAGCGTGGCGCAGAGAGCGGTGGCGTCGATGGCGATCAGTGTGCCGGTGGTGGCGATGAAACATCCCGCCTATCGACTGCTCTCACGCCAAATGACGGCCGAAATCAAGTCTCAACTGGTGCAGCTGGCAGTGGAGATGTTTGTGAGGGGCTAGATGACATCAAATCTAGCTCCTTTTTCATTTGCAATCTATCCCTAAAGGCATTACCATCAAGAGGATGCCGAAAGCTTCAGAAAAAACCACCGAATCTCCTTCCTCCGGAAAAACCCGCGCGCTGGAAAGCGCGATCGAGCAGATCGAAAAATCTTTCGGTCGCGGTTCGATTATGAAGTTGGGTGAATCCATTGCCTCTCATGCCGGCCGGGTGGCGGCGATTTCCACCGGTTCCTTGGGTTTGGATATTGCCCTAGGGATCGGGGGGGTTCCCAAAGGGAGAGTCACAGAGATCTTTGGTCCTGAAGCATCCGGAAAGACGACCCTCGTCTTGAACATCATCGCCCAGGTTCAAAAGGCGGGCGGAACCGCTGCGTTTATTGATGCCGAACACGCCCTGGACCCGGATTATTCGAAGAAGTTGGGGGTTAACGTGGATGACCTGCTGCTCTCCCAACCCGACACCGGGGAACAGGCTCTGCAGATTGCCGAAACCTTGGTTCGTTCCGGGGCGGTGGACCTGGTCGCGATCGATTCCGTGGCGGCCCTTACTCCGCAAGCCGAGATTGAGGGAGAGATGGGGGATCTGCACTTGGGTCGACAGGCTCGGTTGATGTCCCAAGCGTTGCGAAAGCTGGCCGGCATTCTCTCCAAAACAAACTGCACGATGGTTTTCACCAACCAGATCCGGCAAAAAATCGGGGTGCTCTTCGGCAACCCGGAAACGACTCCGGGGGGATTGGCGCTGAAGTTTTATTCTTCGGTGAGGTTGGATATCCGCCGGATCGCAACCCTCAAGAAGGGGGAGGAAGCGGTCGGTTCGCGCGTCCGAGTGAAGGTGGTTAAGAACAAGGTTGCCCCTCCCTTCCGCCAGGCCGAATTTGATCTGATTTTCAACGAGGGAATTGATCGGGTGGGGGAAATCGTTGATTGGGGCGAGAAGTTGGAGGTTCTTTCCAAAACCGGGACCTGGTACGAATTCAAGGGTAAAAAACTGGGGCAGGGCCGCGACGCCACTCGGGAAATGTTCGTGAAGGATTCCAAGCTGAGCTCTCAAGTCGAGGAAGCGATCCGGGAAAAGGTATAATTTACAAAGAAGGATGCAAAAAAATGGACGGGCGCAGAAACGCCCTAGCATTTTGGTAAACCAAAATGAAAGACAAAAAAATCAAAGACCCTTCGGAAAGTCCGGAGTCTCCGGATAATCTCTCCGTCGAACAACTGAAAGAAAAATACCTGAAAGAGCTCGAGAAGTCGGCCGCGTTATCGCGGGAAGATGCGCGCAAGATGATTCTCAAGGAGTTGGACCAGGAGTTGGTGAATGAGAAAGCGCAGCGGATGGCTGAGGTGGAGGAGCAGATCAAAGCGGAATCGGAGGATCGCAGCCGCGACATTCTCGTTTCTGCGATGGAGCACGCTGCCACTTCCTACGTGGCGGAATTTACCGTTTCGGTGGTGGAGCTTCCATCCGAAGATTGGAAGGGCAAAATCATCGGCAAGGAGGGCCGCAACGTCCGGGCTTTCGAACGGGCGACGGGAGTGGAGTTGGACTTGGAGGAATCTCCGAAAGCGGTGCGGATTTCCTCGTTTGACCCGGTCCGCCGGCACATCGCTCGTCTCTCCCTGGAACGGCTCATCAAGGAGGATCGCTTCCAGCCCGAGAACATCGAAACCGTCGTTTCCTCGGTTAAAGGTGACATCGATCACGAGATCCGCCGCGAAGGAGAACAGCTGGCGTTGGAAACAGGCTTGGGAGGGCTGCCCGGCGGGATTGTTGAGCTCTTAGGCCGGTTCAAGTTTCGGACCTCCTACGGTCAAAATCTGGCGAAGCACTCTCTGGAAATGGTTAAGCTGGTGAGTTATCTGGCGGCGGAGGTGGGGGCGGATGTGGAGCTCGCTAAGGCCGCGGCTCTTTTTCACGACATCGGCAAGGTGGCAACCTCCGAATCCGGTGAGCCCCATGACATCTTGACCAGAAAGATTCTGGAACGTTTTGGATTTCCGGAAAAACTGGTCAACGCGGCGGCTTCCCACCACGGCCGGGAGGAAAAGAAATCGATCGAAGCCGAATTGGTTTACATCGCCGATGCCATTTCCGGCTCCCGTCCCGGAGCTCGTTACGAGGATATTGAGGGGTACGTCAAACGAGTGACCGACCTGGAAAACATCGCCAAGTCTTTTTCCGGAGTTGATGATGCCTATGCGATTACCGCCGGCCGGGAACTTCGAGTGATCGTGAAGGCCGGGGAGGTTTCCGATGAACGTTCGGCGCAGTTGGTCCAGGAGATCGGCAAGCGGATTAAGGATCAAGTTGTCACACCGGGAGGAGTAAGGGTGGTCGTGATCCGCGAAGCTCGGTTTGAATCCCAAGTCTAATGCGCATTCTTTTCATCGGCGATGTTGTCGGAAAAATTGGCCGAGCCGCGGTTGAGCAGCTTCTCCCTAATCTCAAGAAAAAAGAAAAGATCGATTTTGCGGTGGCAAACGCCGAGAACGTAACCCACGGCCGGGGGGCCAAAATCGAACATCTCCGCGAACTTCAGAAAGCAGGAGTTGATCTCTTCACTTCCGGCGACCATATTTTTTACCTTGATCCGAATGAGCCCTTCTCTGATCCCGCCGTCCCGGTCATCCGGCCGGCAAATTTGCCGGAAGCAACGCCCGGTGTGGGTTCCAAGATTGTTGAGATAGGCGGGAAAAAGGTCGCCATTGTGAGCCTCTTGGGTTGGGAATTTCTGGGGGAAAAACTCGCCAGTGATAAAAGAAATACCTGGCTCGCCGGTGATGTCGCGAATCCCTTCCATGCCGTGGATGAGTTGTTGAAGAAAATTTCCGCAGAGATGGTCTTCGTTGATTTCCACGCCGAACTGACCAGTGAGAAGCGGGCCATGGGTTTCTTTCTGGACGGCCGGGTGGCCGCCGTTTTGGGAACGCACACCCACGTCCCCACCGCCGATCCGACGATCCTGCCTGAGGGGACGGGATACGTTTCCGATATTGGGATGACCGGGGCCCGGGATTCCGTTTTGGGAGTTGAGCCTCGGGTAATTATTGATCGCCTTAAGGATGGAACGGCCGAACCGTTCGAATGGGTGGAAAAAGGTCCGGCGGTTTTTCGGGCGGTTCTTCTTGAATTTTCCCTCAACAATGAGCTAAAAAGGATAGAGAGAGTTGATTTGGAGGTGAACTAATTTGAACAAAACCGCCGTTGTTTACGATGTCGCTAAGGAAATCGGCCTACCCTTTGCTCGGACCGAACGGATTGTGAATTCTTTCTTGGAAGTGATTGGGCGAGGTTTGGCGAATGGGGAGCGGGTCACGATCACCGGTTTTGGGACTTTCGAGGTTCGAAAGAGAAAGGCGCGGCTGGGAAAAGTTCCCCGCACCGGCCAACGGGTGCAGATTCCTGAACACCTCACCCCGGCTTTCATCGCGGGGGTTGGCCTGAAAAAGACGATTGAGGGCAAGTGATTATGGTTTCTTTTGCTAAACTGATCTGACGTGGACAAACGCTACGAAGTCACTCCGAGAACAATTGTCATCGGTATCGCTCTGCTGGCGATAACTTGGGTACTGATCCAGATCAAGCTGGTGGTGGTGGCGGTTTTTATCGCCCTTGCTCTGAGTCTGGCTCTCGATCCTCTGGTGGTGAAATTGAAGAAACTGCGCCTCCCTCGCCCGATCGGAGTCTTTTTTGTATTTTTCTTTTTTCTGGCACTATTGCTGGGATTAACGGCCTACGGCTTTACTCCGTTGATAAATCAGACGGGAAGGTTTATCGTCAATCTTCCCAATTTCCTCGGGCCCTTTCTCGAGAAGATCGGGCCGATCCCGTTTGCGAGCGAACTTCAACAGCAGCTGGTTTCGCAGGCCACCCTGCTCTCAGCTAACATCCTGTCGATCGCCGGAGCAATCGTTTCCAACGCCCTCTTCGTGATTACCGTTCTCTTCCTCACGTTTTATGTTCTCTTGGATTGGGAGAACCTAAAGGGAAGATTTGCCGCGATGCTCAATTCGCACTCTCGGATTAGGTTCCAGCGGATTGTGGAATCGATGGAAAAGCAGTTGGGAGGTTGGTTGAGGGGCCAGTTGCTGTTGATGGTCGTGGTGGGGGTAATGGTTTACTTGGGCCTTCTCGCGCTGGGAGTGGAATATGCTCTTCCGCTGGCGGTGATCGCCGGGCTTTTGGAGGTGGTGCCGACCATCGGACCGGTTCTTTCCTCGATCCCGGCCCTTCTGGTCGGTTTTGGGACCTCTTTTTGGCTGGGAGTTTGGATTCTCGGTCTCTATCTGATCGTGCAGCAGCTTGAAAATTCCCTGATCGTGCCGAACGTGATGGGGCGGGCGATCGGATTTTCTCCGCTGATTACCCTGGTCATTATCTTTGCCGGCGCCCAGCTTTTCGGCATCGGCGGAGCGGTGCTCTCCATTCCGTCGGCCATTCTTTTGAGCATTATTGCTCGCGACATCCTCGATTGGAACCACTCCCGAAGGTAAAACGAAAAAGCCCCGCTTTCAGCGGGACGTTTTCTTGCGCAGGAAACCAGTAAGCCTGATTCTGTTTTAGACGATCATCTCTCTAAGCTCCATCTTTGCACCCTGCCTTTGTTGGCCAAAATTTGTCATCAAAAGCATCGGCGAGCAGCCTAAGGTGCGTTCGTGGATTGCTCCAGGTGGGATTGCCCGTTTCACTCTTGAATCATGCCTTGCGGTTTAGATCCAAGCTCGTCTCTGTTGCTCTCGGGTCTCGTTAATTCGAGACCCGTGTCCGAATTCTTTCGATTCGGACCACCAGCAGTCACCCGTCGGACCTTGCGGCCCAACCCTTGCTCTAAGGAGTCAGGACTTTCCTCTCGCTTTTAAGGCGAGCGATCGTCCGATTTCCTACGCATCTACATTTTATCACGGGGTCTTGAAATTCCCTAGATCGGTGTTATGCTGGTGGCAAAATGCTGGCGAAAGTTATTTCCGCGGCCACGGTCGGTCTGAACGCCATTCCGGTAAAAGTTGAGGTGGATATTGAGAAACGCGGTTTCCCCGCTTTTACGATTGTCGGCCTGCCTGATAAAGCGGTGGAAGAAAGCCGCGAAAGAGTTCGTTCGGCGATCGTTAATACCAAGGCCGATTTTCCCGACTACCGAATCACCGTTAATCTTGCTCCCGCCGATTTAAAGAAAGAAGGCTCCTATTATGACCTGCCGATTGCGATGGGAATTCTGATTGCTTCCGGCCAGATTGATCTAAAATCGGAAGAAATTATGGTCTTAGGGGAACTCTCTCTGGATGGTTCTCTTCGCCACACCCCGGGAGTGCTGCCGGCGGCCCTTCTTGCCAAAGAAGAGGGGATCCGAAAGATATTTTTGCCGGCTGCCAATGCGGCGGAAGCTTCGCTGGTGCATGGGGTTCAGGTTTACCCGGTTCCAACTCTCTATGATTTGATCCAGCACTTCCTAGGATTGAAATTGATTAGCCACGCCGAGACCGCCGAAATCGCTGATTTGATTGGGGAAGAAGAAGCGGATTTTGATTTTTCCGATATTCTTGGCCAGGAACAGGCAAAACGGGCTTTCGAAATTGCAGCCGCCGGCGGTCATAACCTTCGGTTATCCGGTCCTCCCGGAGCCGGAAAGACTCTCCTGGCGCGATCGTTGCCCTCGATCTTGCCGCAGCTCACTCCGGACGAGGCGTTGGAAGTTACCAAGATCTATTCCATCTCGGGAAATCTCCCCGTCGGAGAAGCACTGATAAAGCGGCGGCCTTTTCGTTCTCCCCATCACACCACCTCTAGGATTGGTCTGATCGGGGGAGGGACTCATCCCTCTCCCGGAGAAATCTCTCTTTCTCATCGGGGGATACTATTTTTGGATGAATTTCCGGAGTTTCCCCGCCACGTTTTGGAGGCGTTGCGGCAGCCGTTGGAAGACGGGATCGTGACGGTCTCGAGGGCGGCCGGGACGATTGCTTTTCCGGCTAAGTTTATTTTGGTGACGGCGGAGAATCCCTGCCCCTGCGGGTATCTCGGCGACCCGCGGCGGAACTGTACTTGCACCGCTCACCAGATATCGCAGTACAAGAAGAAAATATCCGGTCCAATTTTGGATCGAATTGATCTTCACGTTGAAGTTCCGGCAGTGAAGACGGAGAAATTGATGCAGGATGATAGAAGCCGGCAAGGAGAGTCTAGCCGGATTATTCGGCAGAGGGTTCAGGCATCCCGCGATATTCAACTGGCGCGGTACCGGGGTAAGAGGATTTACAGCAATGGAGAGCTCTCATCCAAAGAGGTCCAAGTTTATTGCCAGGCAACCGAAGAAGCGCAGACATTGATCCGGCAGGCCGTTTCTCAAATGGCGTTGTCAGCTCGGGCTTACCACAAAGTTCTGAAAGTTGCTCGAACAATTGCCGACCTGGGCGGAGTTTCCAATATTCTTCCCGAACACGTCGCCGAGGCTCTCCAATACCGGCCTAGGGAAGAACTCTAGGCCGGGATTGTACTTCTTGTCCAATACCGACCGAGAGAAGAACTCTAGAGGAAAGGAATTTGATTGCGCAACAGATATAAAGCGGCGATAACTGCCAGCGCCGCCAAAGAGAGGACGATGGTTTTGAGCAGATCGGCTTTAATAAATTTAGGGGCGACTTTTCTGATTTCCAAATTCTTGATCGGTGGTTCCGTAGATTTTCCCGGCTTGCTTTCTTCTTGCACCTCCCGCGGGGGAGGGGAGTAGTCATGGGAACGCTCGCTGTTTTGGGCCCTTAGCACTTCTATCTGCCGACGGAGCCGGGCCAGATCCTTCTCTTGGCGGGTTTTCTTAGCCACGGTTTAACTTTAGCAAAGCTAAGGCTAGGTTTGGCGTAGCCAAGCCGTCCTTCTCGGAACTAATGACGCAGCGCTAGCGAGTAATTAGTGCAACCGAGCGTAAGCGAGGACAGCACTTGCAACCCCGATTCCAATCTTGTTACATTGAGTAATGAAAGGGTACGATTTGAGGTTACTAGTCCAGTAAAGCGTGATGCGTGAACGATTGAGTAAATATTGGTCTAATTTCGTGGGATTCCTGAGAAACCATCGCCGCGGAATTCTTCTGACGGGATGGTTCCTTTTTGTTTTTACGGCCGGCGGGGGATACCTTCTCCTCGCCCAGTATTTTTCCCTCCCGTTCATTAATCCTTTGGGAGGCGCCGATAACAAACCCGCGGTGGCCCTCGCCGATCCCGCGATAAAAGAAACTGTCCAGCCGATCAGCGGGACTTTTTACTCGGAGAGTGAGGCCGAGTTCTGGCAGAAGAAGCGCCCCCTGGCGGTGATGATCGATAACCACTCGCTAGCCCGGCGTTATCAGTTTGGGCTGCAGAAGGCCGACCAGATCTACGAGGCGGTGGCCGAGGGCGGCATCACGAGATTTCTGGCGGTCTTTCACGGTCAGAGTGTGCCCAAGATCGGACCCGTCCGCTCCTCCCGGGTCTATTTCATTCAATGGGCGCTCCAGTTTCCGGCCTACTATGCCCATGTCGGCGGAGCTTCCACCCATGGTTCGCCGGCCAACATCTACGACTACATTGCCGGTCACGGGGTTCTGGATCTCGATCAGTTTCGGCTCGGTTCCTCTACCTTCACCTTCGGCGGCAATGTCCTTTTCAATGGGGGGATGGTGCTATCTCACATCAATTACACCTCCACCCAGAAGCTCTGGAACGCCGGCCAATCTCTCTACCAGGGAACAAACACTTTACCCAACTTCTCCCAATGGAAGTTCAAGGCGGAATCGCCCTACGCCCAGCGGCCAAAGGCCCAAAAAATTTCCTTCAGTTTCTGGGGCTACCCGGTGGCCTACAAGGGAGAATGGCGCTACGATCGGACCACGAATTCCTACCTCCGTTTTCAAGGGGGAGCCAAGCACCTCGACCAGGCCACCAAGAAACAACTCTCCGCCAAAAACATCGTCCTGGCGCACGTCTCCCAGCGCTCGGCCGGGGACGGAACAGGCCATCTCCTCTACACCACAACGGGGCAGGGGAATGCCGAGATCTACCTGGACGGGGTCAAAATTTTGGGGACTTGGAAACGGTCGTCTGTTTCCGCCCGAATGAAGTTCTACAAGCGGGGGAAGAGCACCGAAATTAATTTCAACCGAGGCTTAACTTGGATCGAGATTATTCCTAAATAATTGGACGCCCGCCTAAGCGGGCTAGCAATTTTTAAGAAAAATTGGGAGGGGGTGAAGATGAATGGCTTTAATTAAACCTGGCCGAAAAACAACAAGAACGACTCGCCGAACGCGATCTGGAGGAGGGCGGAGTCTGGCTTCGGCCGCCGGTGCTCTGAAGAAGCTTTTTGTTTCGCAGGTGCGGGTGGATATTCTAAAGCTTTTTCTGCTGCGCCCGGCGGTTTCGTATCACGTCCGTGAGATCACTCGTCGGGTGGGGACCGAGATCAATGCGGTGCGGCGGGAACTGGAAAACTTAACCGGACTGGGGATGCTGCAGCCCAACCCCCAGAAGAACCGAATTTATTACCAGCTGCGCCATGATTTTCCTCTTTTGGGGGAGGTCCTGGGGTTGGTGGTGAAAGAGGAGGGTCTGGGAAAGGCTCTGCTTGGCCGGAACAGCCGCGACATCAAGTTCGCTTTTGTTTCGATTCCCTTCCTTCTAGGAAGGACAGCCGGACCAAATGACATCGATATCCTGATAGTGGGCCGGATTCCGGTGTCAAAGATCTCCGTTGTTGTCAAAGAAGAAGAGAAGCACCGGGGCAATGAGATCAACTACGCGGTTCTTTCGGAAAAAGAGTTTGATGAGCTGAAGAAGCGGCGCGACCCGTTGATTATCAACGCTCTCCTCCAGCCCAAAGTTGTCTTGACCACGGGACCGGATAATTACCTCTCGATCTAGAGTTTTGTCTGCTATCATTGGAGCGATGGCAAAAAAGATCATCCAAACCGGAAACTCCGCGGCGGTGACTTTGCCTGCGGATTTCATCAAAGTTTTAAACCTCAGAATTGGTGATCCGGTGGAAGTATCGATTAATTATGTCAAAGGAGAAATCACTTTTAGTTTCCCGTCGGTCCGGCAGCTTCCTCTAGCAGTTGAGAAAAAACAAAGATGAAGTTAACCCCGATTCGGATTTTTCTGGTAATTATTTTATTGACTATTTTGGCGGCGATCGTGGCCGCCGGCGGATTTTTGTGGAATGGGAAAGGTGAGATTCGCCTTTTTGACCGGAGTTTTCCCTACGATTTTACCCTCCGCCGCGGGTTGGACTTGCAGGGTGGTTTGCAGCTGGTTTTGGAAGCGGAAATGTCCGGTGTTTCCTCGGCCGATCGTCCCTCGGCCTTGGAGAGTGCCCGGGCGGTGATCGAGCGGAGAGTTGATTTTCTGGGGGTGGCGGAACCGACGGTCCAGACTTCTCGACTGGGAGAATCTTTCCGAATAATTGTGGAACTTCCCGGCGTCACCAACCCTGAAGAAGCCCTGGCGCTTATCGGGTCGACCGCCCAGCTCGACTTTCGCGAAGCGAAATTGCAACCCGAGGATACCGAGGGGCAGCCCTTTCGGGAAGGGGATAATTTTGTCACTACCGGATTGACCGGCAAAGATTTGGCAAAAGCGGATCTCCAATTTGACAGCACGAACGGCAATCCCCAGATCGGTCTGACCTTTACCGCTGCGGGGGCGAAGAAGTTTGAGGAGATCACGGCCCGAAACATCGGCCAGCCGCTGGCGATTTTTTTGGACGGGGCGGTTCTCTCTGCCCCGACGGTGCAGGGAAAGATTTCCGGCGGAAGCGCCGTGATCACCGGCACTTTCACCCTGGAGGAGGCCCGCCGCTTCGTGGCCCAGCTGAATGCCGGAGCCCTGCCGACCCCTATTTCGGTTTTAGAGAGGCGCCAGATCGGCCCGACGCTGGGGGAGCAGGAGCTTCAGAAAAGTGTGGTAGCGGGATTGGCCGGGTTGGTGTTGGTTCTTCTTTTCATGGTGGGAAACTATGGCCGATTGGGTTTGCTGGCCGCCATTGCGTTGGCGATCTACGGCACTCTCACACTGGCGATCTACAAGTTGATTCCGGTTACGCTAACTCTCTCGGGGATTGCCGGATTTATTCTTTCCGTCGGGATGGCGGTCGACGCGAACATCCTGGTTTTTGAGCGGATCAAGGAAGAACGGCGGTGGGGGAAGGATCTCAAGACGGCAATGGAGTTGGGATTTGGACGGGCCTGGGATTCGATTCGCGATGCGAACCTGGCGACGCTGGCGACGGTCTCAATCCTTTTCAACCCTTTTGATTGGTCTTTCCTGGTGACTTCGGGGATGGTGCGGGGATTTGCGCTGACTCTGGGTTTGGGAGTTTTGCTTTCGCTTTTCACCGGTGTTTTGGTGACGCGGACGCTCGTGCGGGTTTTTTATCGCTAAAATGCTCAAGTTTATGCGCTATAAATTGCTGTTTTTCCTCGTCTCCCTGGCGGTGATCCTGCCGGGGTTAGTTTCCTTAATTTCTTTCGGTCTCAAACCTTCCATCGATTTCACCGGAGGTACTCTCTGGGAAATTCAGGTCGCGAGCGATCGAGTTTCTTCCGGAATTGAAGTGGTTCAGAGCGTATTTGAAGTCGAAAAGCTGCCGGTGGAAATCCAGACCGCGGCGGAGGATCGGTTGTTGATCAAAACCGCTGTGGTGGATTCTTCTCAAAAGCAGACCATTGCCGCAGCTTTGAAAGAGAGGATCGGCGATTTTACGGAGATTCGTTTTGAGACTCTGGGCCCGCGCCTGGGGACGGAACTGCTTCGCAAGGCGGCTTTTGCCGTTGTCCTGGCGACCCTGGCCATCCTGCTCTACGTCGCCTATCGCTTCAAGAATTTGGCATACGGGGCGACTGCAATTCTGGCGATGTTTCACGACACTTTGGTCCTGTTCGGAGTATTTTCCCTGCTCGGCCGCTTCGCCGGAGTCGAAATCGGAACTCTTTTTGTGACCGCAGTTCTCACTACTCTTTCTTTTTCGGTCCATGACACGATTGTCGTTTTTGACAGGATCAGGGAAATTCGCCGCAATGCCAACCTCGATCTCGAGGAAGCCGTGGATCAGGCGGTGGGAGAGACGATGGTTCGCTCCCTCAATAATTCCTTGACGATCATCTTTATGCTTCTGGCCCTCTTTGCTCTGGGCGGCGAGACTCTGAAATGGTTCGTTTTTGCTCTCCTGGTGGGAACGGTCTCGGGGACCTATTCTTCTACCTTCACCGCCGCCCCGCTTCTGGTGGTTTGGCACAAGCTTTCGGTCAAGCATGGTTGGCGGGGGGTTCTCCGACTTCCCTAAATGAAAAAACGATGGGAATTGGTTAGCGACCGGAAGCCGGATAATCTGGAAGAAATCAAAAGAACTCTTCTCGGTAATAGGGGAATCAAGAACCAGGAGGAATTCTTCACCCCTCCCAAACCAAGCGATCTGATTGCCCAATCCGCCAAGTATTTTTCCGATCTTGATCAAGACCAGCTCAACCGCGCTGTTTCTCGAATCAAAACCGCCATTCAAAAAGGGGAGAAGATTATTGTCTGGGGGGACTACGATGTGGATGGTATCTGCGCCACCGCGGTTCTGTGGCAAACGTTGTACGGACTGGGGGCAAAAGCCCTTCCCCACATTCCCGACCGTTTTGAGGAGGGGTACGGCCTGGGCGCCGCCGCAATCAAAAAACTGGTGGGGGAGGGTTGCCGTTTGATTATCACAGTCGACTCCGGAATAACGGCCGGGGCGGAGGCGGACCTGATCAAAGAATTGGGAGCTGATCTGATCATCACCGACCACCACCTCAAACCCCGAAAATTACCGAAGGCCTACGCCATTGTCCACACCACTGCCCTCTGCGGCACCGGCATCGCCTGGTTGCTGGCATCTCAGCTACCCCCTAAACCCTATTCCCTAGACCCTAGTCTTGATCTCGTGGCGATCGCCACGGTGGCGGATCTGCAGCCGCTTCTGGGAGCGAACCGCTCGCTGGTGAGATCCGGATTTGAGGTGCTTAACCGGTTGGAGCGTCCCGGCCTGCTGGCTCTGGCGGAGATTGCCGGCCTTAAGCCGGGAACACTGGGAAGCTACGCGGCGGGATGGGTGTTTGGCCCGCGGATCAATGCGGTCGGCCGGCTCAAACACGGGATTGAGGCGCTGCGCCTCCTGTGCACTACCGATCCTACCCGGGCTCACCAGCTGGCTCAGGTTCTCAATCGAGTCAACACCGAGAGGCAGGAACTGACGGTGCATACCTTCGACCACGCCAAGGGATTGGTAGAGGGCGAGGAAGGACTGATTGTCATCCATCACGATTCCTGGCATGAGGGAATCATCGGTTTGGTAGCCGGCAAAATTGTCGAGGAGTACGGTCGGCCGGCGATCGTGATCTCCCAAGGCAAGGATTTCTCCAAAGGCTCCGCCCGTTCGGTTAACGGTTTAAATATTGTGGATGTTTTGCGCGGAGCGGGCAAATTATTGGAGGATGTTGGCGGTCACGCCGCCGCCGCCGGTTTTACGATCAGAACCGAGAAACTGGAAGAGTTTATAAAAACCGTCCGTAAAAACGCCGACCCGGAATTGTCAAAACTAGACCCGCGTCCCGTTCTCAAGATTGACTTCCCCCTTCCGTTGGAGATGATTGATTCCGGGTTGGTTAAAGAACTGCAGGATTTCTCTCCTCACGGAGTTGATAATCCCGAACCGGTTTTTCTGGCCGAGGGCGCAACTGTTTTACAGGTCAAAAAAGTGGGGCGCGGGAAGAACCACCTCAAGCTGGGGGTCGCCCCGGGATTTGAGGTTTTGTGGTTTAACGCCACCCAACCGTTGGCTCGCGGCCAGACCATTGATTTTGCCTACACTCCTCAGATTGAATCCTGGCAAGGTAAGGAAAGCATCACCTTGAAAGCGCGGGATGTAAAACTTTCACATTCCTCCGGAATGCTAGGTTCGGCATAGCCGAGCCGTCCATTGAAATCGTTAACCTTTGAGTTAAGCTTATTCTGCAATGGTGAACTTGGACACTCTTTTGAAAAAACATCAAGAGTATGACCAGGGTGTGGATCTGGATCTGGTCCGCCACGCCTACGCTTTTGCGGAAGCGGCTCACCTGGGGCAGAAGCGCCGGAACGGCGAGGATGAGATCGCCCATCTTCTCAAAACCGCCGATTATCTGGCGGATTATCGGGTCGATTCGGTGACGTTGGCGGCGGCGCTCCTTCACGATGTTCTCGAAGAGAGCGACATCGACCGGCAGATGCTGGCAAAAGAGTTCAATGAAGAGATCGCAGCGCTGGTTGACGGATTGACAGTGGTCCGGGCGGCGAGCGGGCGGGTGGAAATCGGCAAGGGGAAAGACTGGGAAAACCTCCGCCACCTGATCCTGGCTTCGATTCATGATCCGCGGGTGATGATAATTCGCCTGGCGGATAAGATCCACAACCTGCGCACTTCCTCGGTCCTGACGGAGGAGGAGCGGAGAATATCCGCCCAGAAAGTTTTTGACATTTGGGCGCCGCTAGCGGAGATATTGGGGCTCTACCGATTCAAGTCCGAAATGGAGGACCAGGCATTCGAGATTCTTCACCCTCGCGAGTTTGAAAGTATCAAGAGCGCCGTTCGGTCGGAGAGCGAAAAAATGTCCCGGGTTGTCGATCTGGTTTCCGATAAGATTTCCACGGAGCTCCATCATCAAAGCATTCCGGTTGAAATCACCAGCCGCACCAAGCACCTCTTTGGAGTTTACCGGAAGATGACCCGCTACAAGAGCCATCCCGGCGGCCGTCTTTTTGATGTGTTGGGACTGCGGGTTGTTACCGATACAGTCGAAAATTGCTACCGAGTTTTGGATATTGTCCGCCGGCTTTGGAAGGAGGTTCCCGAACTCTTCGATGACTACATCGCTAATCCGAAGGTCAATGGCTATCAATCTCTCCACGCGGTCTTTGAAGTGAATCAGCATCCGGTGGAGATCCAGATCCGGACGGGGCCGATGCACGAGGTCGCCGAGTATGGCCTGGCGACGCATTCCATCTACAAAGAAAAAGGAGACCGGCACGTTACCGCTGAGGAGAGGATCAGGATCATCAAGTCTCTCTTGGTCTGGGGGAAGGGCCGAGAGCTGGATCTCTTTCCTGACCGCGTTTTTGTATTCACCCCCAAGGGAGACGTCAAGGTTCTGCCGAAGGGCGCGACCCCGGTTGATTTTGCCTTTGCGGTGCACACCCAGATCGGCCGGCAGTGCGCCGGCGCCAAGGCAAACGGCAAGGTGGTCTCCCTTGATTACCCGCTCAAAACCGGTGAGATGATAGAGATTATTACGGCCAAAGGCCGGAAACCCTCGCCGGATTGGCTCCGGTTTGTCAAAACCGAACAGGCCCGTTCGGAAATTGAGAAGATGGTGCGCGGATAAGTTATCATTAGAGCGTGGAAAGAACACTCTCCGCGGAAACTCCCGAGAAAATTGGAAAAAAAGTTTGCCTATCCGGTTGGGTTTACAACCGCCGCGATCACGGAAAGCTGATCTTTATCGATTTGATTGACCGGACGGGAATTACCCAGCTCGTTTGCGGTGAGGATGCCGCCGTTCTCAACGTTCAAGATGTGATTCGGGTTAACGGCGAGGTCAAAGAAAGAGGAGAAAAGAATATCAACCCCCACCTTCCGACCGGAAAAGTTGAGGTGAAAGTTTCCAAGATTGATGTTTTGGCGCACTCCCAAGAGCTTCCGTTTGATATCACCAAAGAGAAACTCGACGTGGAACTCCCGACTCTCTTGGATTACCGTCCGCTCACCCTTAGGCATCCCAAAGTAAAAGCGATCTTCAAGGTTCAAGAGGTGATCGTGAGTTCCTTTCGCCAGATCCTGAAGGGTTTGGATTTTACCGAGTTCCAGGCTCCGACGATTGTTCCTTCGGTTACCGAGGGGGGAGCGCAGGTTTTCCCGGTCGAGTACTATGACAAAAAGGCCTTTTTGGGACAGAGCCCCCAACTCTACAAGCAGATCATGGTGGGAGTTTTCGAGAGGGATTTCACGGTTACCAAAGCCTTTCGGGCCGAACCTTCCGAAACAACCCGCCACCTCTCCGAGTATGTGAGCCTGGATTGCGAGATGGGATTCCTGGAGGACTGGACGGACCTGTTGGACCTGGCCGAAAAAGTGACTTTGGGAATATTCAAGGGGATAAAGGAGAACTGTCAGGAAGAGATGGCTCTTTATTCGGCCACGCTGCCGGTTTACAAGACCCACTTTCCTCGTTTGAAATTGCAAGAGGCGCAGGAAGTCATTTTCAAAGAGACCGGCCGGGACGTCCGTGGCGATCCGGACCTCTCACCCGAGGATGAAAAAGACATTTGCGAATGGGCAAAAAAGAAACACGGTTCGGAGATGGTTTTTATCACCCATTTTCCCACCTCCAAAAGACCTTTTTATGTTCATCCCGACCCGGATGATTCCGAACTTACTCTGAGCTTTGACCTGCTGGGCCGGGGGTTGGAGTGGGTGACGGGGGGACAGCGGATTCACGAGTACGACAAACTGGTTTCCAATATCAAGAAGTGGGGAAATGATCCGAAAGATTTTGAGCTCTACTTGCAGGCTTTCAAATACGGGATGCCACCTCACGGGGGATTTGCGATCGGCGCGGAGCGGGTGACGATGCAGACTTTGGGACTAGCAAATATTCGGGAAGCCAGCCTCTTCCCCCGCGATATGAAACGAGTGGATCACCACCTCTAACGTTATTCTTCTAGCCAATCTCCGGAAACCGCCTGCGAATAAGCCACGAATTCCACTTCCTTGTTGCTAACGGTTTTGGCAACGCCGGAGAAAACGTAGATCGGCTGCAGATAGTTCTGGTGGACGGCATCGTCGAAGTACGCTAGGGTGATCGAATTGATCTGGACGGTGCTTAAGTCTTCCGCCGACCCCACGTAAGCCGTTCCCTGGCCGGACTTGATTTCCTCCCAGTTCGCCATCACATCGCCGATGGGATAAGTTTCCACCTGGGTTTTATCGATCTCGGTTTCCTGGGCGTTGTAGGTAACCCCCAGGATGTTGTTGATTTCCGGCTTAAGTCCGGTGGTCACCCAAACTTGGATGAGGCCTTTCTTGGGATCGGTCGGCACGATCGGGTAATTTTGGTCACCGACTTCAGTTAAGGAGCGGAAGAAGTCCACTTCGGTGAAATGCGCCTCCGAGAGCGATCCGGCCGCGGCAATTCCCTGTGAGTTGGCCACTCGGAAGGAGGTGGTTTGGTTACCGGCTTCAAAACCGAACTTCTGCAGCCCGAGGCGGGACAAGATATCCCGCGCTTCCTGGATCGCTTCCGGCCCGGAAGGGGCCGACCCTTTGGGAAGAGTGCTGATCCGGGCGAAAGTCGTGGTGAGAGTGAAGTTTTGGTTGGTGACATTTACGGTGAGAGTGCGGGCGTCGGTGGCATCTCGGAAAGTGAGAAATTTCTTATCGGAGCTCAGGTCTCCTTCCCCGCCAAAATCCAGCGCCCGCGCCAGTTCTCGGGCCTTCTGTTCTCCTAGAAGCGTCGGCTGGCTTGGTTTCATCGCCACCACATTGGCCCGGTCGTCGAACTGCGGCAGCTGGCCGGTGGCCGTTTCCAAAATGTAGGCCGGTTTTCCTTTAATCTCCAGAGATGGGAGCCTTAGCTTTGGCAGTTTTCCGAACCCCACCGTGGGGGGAGTTTCGGGTGGGGGATAGATGGTGAGATAGATGTTTACCGCCAGTTTATAGAGAAAGTACAGGATGACTGCCGCGGCGATTCCCAGCGCGAGGTAGATTATGGCCCGCCGGACGAAAGCGGCAAATTCGTAGAGATTCATCCTCTCAAGTCTATCAAAATTCCCCCCTCTTCTTCCGGGAAAATGTTAAGATTTCTTCAGATGAAGGCGAAAAAAGAATCTTCGGCGATCAAAACGCGCCTCGCCCCTTCGCCCACCGGCGCCCCCCACGTCGGCACCGCCTATGTCGCGCTCTTTAATTGGGCTTGGGCAAAGCAAAACCATGGGAAATTTATCTTGAGGATTGAAGACACGGACCGGGCTCGCTTCCTGCCCCAGGCCGAGGGCCAGATCTTGGAGGCGTTGACTTGGTTGGGTTTTGGTTGGGATGAAGGCCCTCTTCGCCAGTCCGAGCGCTTGCCCATCTATCTGGAGCACGCCGCGGATTTGGTCAAAAACGACCACGCCTATTACTGCTTCTGCAGCGAGGCCCGTTTGGAGGAGGTCCGCCAGCAGGCCCAGAAGAAAGGTCTCTCGCCCCGCTATGACCGATTCTGCCGGAAAATTGATCCCAAAGCTGCGGCCGCCCGGGCCAAAAAAGAGAAGTTCGTCATCAGGCTCAAAGTTCCGGAAGAGGGGAGGACATCTTTTGCCGATTTGATTCGTGGCGAAATCGGCTTTGAGAACAGTGTTCTGGACGATCAGGTTCTCATCAAATCGGACGGCTATCCGACTTATCACCTGGCGGTGGTGGTGGACGACCATCTAATGGGGATAACTCATGTGCTGCGTGGCGAGGAATGGATCTCTTCCACTCCCAAGCACATTCTGCTTTATCAAGCCTTTGGATGGGAGCCGCCGAAATTTGCCCACTTCCCGGTCTTGAGGGAAGCGAGTCGGGCCAAACTTTCCAAACGACATGGATCGGTGGGAATCCTCGAATTTAAGGAAGAAGGATATCTGCCTGAAGCCCTGTTGAATTTCCTGGCGCTTTTGGGTTGGTCCCATCCGCAAGGGAAGGAGATCTTCTCGATTGAGGAATTGGTGGAGAAGCTCGACTTGCGTCGCATTTCCCCGACCGCCCCGGTTTTTGATCGAGAGAAACTTGATTGGATGAATGGGGAATACATCCGGGCTTTGGGGGATCAAACGCTTGCGGAAAAGTTAGGAGAATACCTAAAAACATACCGCGGTTTAGACGTCGACCCCGAGATCCTGCAGAAGATTTCGCCTTTGGTTAAGGAAAGAATCAAGAAGTTGGGGGAGTTTGAAGGCCTGGCGGGATTTTTCTTCAATGATGTGGCTTGGACCAAAGAAGAGTTGGCCGAGCAGGGAGGATCGGCCGGATCGGCGGCGGAAAAACTGAGGGAGGCTCTGGCCCGATTCGAGAAGGAGGACGACTGGAGGACAGGGCGGTTGGAAGAGGAGGCGCGAGGACTGTCCCAAGAAAAAGGGTGGAAAGCCCCGGAACTATTCATGCTCTTGAGAGTTGCCGTGACGGGACAGGCCGTTTCTCCTCCTCTCTTCGAGTGCATGGATGTTTTGGGTAAGGAAAAGACGGTCAGCCGGATCGCGGGAGCGTTAAAAATCCTCGAGTTGGATTAGGAAACGGGCCGCTTGATTTCCAGTGCCTCGGATTCCCCCCGCCACCAGATTTTCCAGGCCTTCCAAATTGGCACAATTTTGATCAGGTAGTTGAAAAGCACTAAATCTTTGAGGATTGAAGCGGGTCTTCCCCAGAAGATCATCGAACCGACCTTGGCGATTGCCCAATTTCTCCCGACCGGGATAATGAACGGCGGTTCGAAGACTCGGTAAGCCCTCAGGGGCTTTTTGCGAACCTGGGCGACGATGTTGCGGGCCGCGATCCTGCCATCCGCCTCAGCTTTGGTGGCGGTCCAAGCTACTCCCGTGGCGGCGTTGTCACCCACCACGAAGATATCCTCGAACCCCTTGACGCGGAGATACCGATCCACGACCAGAGCCTTCTTTTTATCGAGCGGAAAAACATTCGGGTTTAGGAAACGCGATCCCCGCACCCCGGCCGTCCAAATCAAGACGTCGTAGGAGATTTCCCGTCCGGTGGCGAGAAGGATTCGATCCGACCCGACTTCTTTGATGGGCGAGGAGGTGGTGATTTTTACTCCGAGAAGATTGAGTCTCTGGGACACGGTTTTGGAAATTATTTCCGGAAGCCCGCTCAGGATTCGAGGAGCGGCTTCAATCACCGTCACCTCGACCGGACAACCGCGGTATCCGGTGAGTTCCCCGGCCACTTCAACTCCGGCGAATCCGCCCCCGCCCACGACGACCTTAACCGCTTGTCCCTTGGTGACGGCGCAACGGGCCAGGTTTTGGCGGATCCGCTCCGCGTCGGTAACCGATTTTATCCCCAAGCCGAATTGAGTCACGCCCGGAATGCCGAAATCTTCGGTGTCACCTCCCAAAGCGAAAACCAGCTTCCAGTAGGGGATTTGATCGCCGGAACTGGTTTTGATGATCTTTTTAACCGGATCGAGCTCGGTAGCGGTCGCATTAATGAAATCAATTTTTTTGTGGTCGAGACAGCGATGAAAAGGAAGGAGGACACACCGGGGAGAAAGCTCTCCGGTCGCCACCTCGTACAAGCTGGCGGTGTACAGGTGGAACGTATTCTGATCGATTAGGATGATCCGATACCGGCGATCTCTTCGGAGAGACCTCTCTAGGTTCAGGGCCGTCCTAAAACCACCAAAGCCCCCGCCCAGGATAACAATGTTTTCTGTTTTCATTTTGTTTCTTCAAAATGCTAGGTCGCCATAGGCGGCCGTCCATTTTTCCTAACCCAGTATCCTAGCCAACCAAGCCGGTTTTTGGAGCAAACCCTTGCTCTTCAGCCAAGCGGAAACTCCCCAAGTGCTCTGTGCTCCTAGCGCTCCGAAGACCAAGAAAACCAGCGCATAGATGATGTGCTCGTCCACCAGGTAGCTGTTCGCCCCGATTTTGGGGAAAACTAGGACCGGGAAGTAGTACAAAAGCATCATCAGGGCTCCGCCCCAGGAGGCAATTCGGACTCCTATTCCCAGGATCATCGCGGCCCCGATCAGCACCTGTCCCCACTGGTTAAGGAAGCTGACCCAGCCAATGTTGGCGTCGGCGGCGAACCACTGGTAGAGATCGGTGAAGGTTTTCGCCCCTTTGAGATACCCCGCGGCGGTCCAATCAGGACTGAGAACCTTGGTGAGGCCGGCGTAGAGGAAAACCCAACCCAGGGCTAACCTCAGGAGGAGAAGCGTTGTCTTCTGCCAATTCGTCATCAAAAATCACCCCCTCTTGATTTGAGTAACATCTCCTATAACTTTACCTTTTATTGGGAGAGATAATCTATATCGCTCAGCGGACGAGCTTAAGGATTTTGGTTGAGTTTCTGGATAATGAGTTCGCGGAAAGCGTCGTAGCTCTGGGGATTTTGAATTCTCTCTCCGTTCAGGAAGAAGGTGGGAGTGTAGTCGATGATAGCGGCCCCGCTCAGGTAATCGCTCTCGATCTCCTTTTTAACCGCGGCGGAATCCAGTTCCGTTCCAAATCGATTCATATCCAGATTTAGGAGTTGAGCGTAGGAAACGAGAGTTTCCCGCGCATTGCTTTTTTCGGCCCAGTCTTTTTGATTCACAAAAATCAGATCGGCCATTTCCCAGAACTTGCCTTGTTTTCCGGCCGCTTCCGCCGCCCGGGCCGCCAACTCAGCTTGCTTGTGTTGGGGGAGCGGGAAGTGGCGATATACAAAAGCGATTTTGTCCCCGAACTCTTCCATGATACTGTTCACGATCGGCGCATAAAAGGCGCAGGCCGGGCATTGAAAGTCGCTGTACTCCACTAGCACAACCTTGGCGCCCCTTTTCCCCCTGATCCAGTCGGAATCGGAAACGGCGTTTGCCAGAGTGGCGGCTTTGCCACTAGGGGCACTGGCGAGTTTCGCCATTCCCCAGGTTGCCCCGGCTAGACCTAAAATTAAAACTGCCCAGATCAAAATTTTCTTAATCATACCTATAATAATTATACCACCGAACCAGAGTCGAATGACTCAGCGTGTTGGTCGGGACCAATTATATCTCTATGCATTAGCTAGAAACAAAAGTCAGGGCTTTACCCTGCTTACCGGCTCGGGCAGTTCGACCAATCCGGTGGATATAATCGTTGTAAGTATTGGGCTGATCAAAGTTAATGACGTGGCTGACGTCGGGGATATCCAGCCCGCGGGCGGCGACATCGGTCGCGATAAGCACTTTGACGCGGTTTTCTTTAAAGGATCTTAGGGCGCGCTGACGCTGTGGTTGCGACTTATTGCCGTGAATTGATTCGGTCGAGTGGCCCAGCGCCGATAAGCTATCGGCTAGCTCCTGGACTCCCCATTTTGTTCTTCCGAAAACGAGGACTTTTTCAAAATCGGGCTGGTGCAGAAGCCCATTTAGGATTTCGATCTTCTGCTCTTTAGATGAAGCTTGGATGACGTCTTGCTCGATAAATTCGCTGGTCAATCCCGTTTTGACTGATACCGTAACGGGATTAACCATCATTTCCCTCATTAACTGTTCGATCTCTGTTGGCATTGTGGCGCTAAAACAGAGCGACTGGCGCTCCCTTGGTAGTTGAGCTATCAAGAATCTAATTTCTCTAATAAATCCCATATCGAGCATTCGGTCGACCTCGTCCAAAACTAGAATCCGAATCCCGTCCAACCGCAGCACTCCTCGGTCGAACAGGTCCGTAAGACGTCCTGGAGTACCGATGATGACTTGGGGGCGGCGATTAAGAGCTGCGATCTGCCGATTTATACTTGCTCCCCCAACACATAGCGCAGAATAGAGTTTAAGACCCCAGGCGAAAACTTTAAATTCTTCGTCGATCTGAGCTGCCAGTTCTCTGGTTGGGACCAAAACCAAAACCGCCGCTTCTTGATAAGGGAACTGTCTTAAATGGTGCAGTATTGGTAATAGAAAGGCGGCGGTCTTGCCGCTGCCGGTGTTAGCCAACCCAATCAGGTCCTTGCCCTCTAAGATCGGTTGAATAGCCGCATCTTGAATCGGAGTCGGATCCGTGTAACCTCGGGCTTTGATATTGAGTTGCAATCTCTCTTCCAAAGGGAAGTCCTTAAATTGGTGTTGCGGCACGAAATCAGCTTGGTCCGCCTGAACTAGGGCTTTATTAATGAATCTTTCGGGATTGATATAAGCGCCTTGATCCCTTGGGAAGCGAATGGGTCGGCCGTTATAAAACGCCTTCGGGCCGCCGATATTTTGTTTTCTCGGTCTACGGGAGTAATGACGCATGAATACCTTAATAGCTTTTTCTAATATCTCAGTGCGGATGAACCATCGAGATACGTTAGAAGAGCTCGGTATTCATCTATCACAAGAGGAGATTAAACTGTACCACATATCCTGTAGTATGTCGAGTGGACTGTGCGTGTCGGTCTAGGACCTTCTTATTTTTTCGCCTTAATCTCGTTTAAAATCTTTTTTACTTTATTTAAGCTTTCCCAGTCATGAATCGAAACTGGGAAAACATTTTTATTAATTTTCTTTATCTTAGTAATTTTCTTCTTCAGATCTTCCGGTTCTACCATATCGCTCTTACTTAGAAATACGTACTCGGTTTTCTTTATGAGTTCCTTACTGTAAGTTTCGAGCTCATTCTTGATTGTTTTGTAATCTTTGACTGGACTTTCCGATTCCGCGGAAATTAAATGGAAAAGTATCTTTGTGCGCTCAATGTGGCGAAGAAATTTTATTCCCAATCCTTTGCCGGAAGACGCGCCTTCGATAAGTCCCGGAATATCCGCAAGTATAATTTCATAATATGCTCCTAAATTTGGTTCTAAGGTTGTGAAAGGGTAATTCGCGACCTTACTTTGTGCTTTGGTGAGTTCATTCAACAAACTGGATTTCCCGGCGTTCGGTAAACCGATAAAACCTACATCGGCGATAAGTTTAAGTTCCAGTTTTACGGTGGTGTGTTCGCCGGGCAGGCCTTCCTGAAACTGCTTTGGAGAAGTATTTGTAGAAGACCGGAAGAGAAAATTCCCTTTTCCACCAATACCGCCTTTTGTAATTAATATCTTATCGCCAACTTTTAATATTTCTTCAGTTTCGTTTGTCTCTATTTTAGAGATTACAGTTCCGACAGGAATTTTTATCGTCAGATCCTCTCCGTCTGGACCGTCACGAAATTGTCCCCCTCCAACCGCGCCATTATCAGCATTTATATTTTTCTTATATCTAAATCTACTTAGTGAGTTTAAGTCAGAAACACCTTCAAAATAAACGCTGCCGCCCCTGCCGCCGCTTCCGCCTGTCGGCCCTAGGCTCATTAAAGTCTTATTGAACGCAACTGCCCCCCTTCCACCATTACCGGCATTTACTTTAATCGTTACCTCATCAATTAACATATCAAATACTCCTCCGATTATAGATCAGGGCTTCCTTTTCAGCTTTTGACCATCGTTTGAGTTGAAGTTCTCTTCGCATCGCTTCAATTCTTGAAGGAAATGTTTCTGTGTAGACCAGATCAAAAGAAGGGAAATACCGTATATACTTTGCAGATCTAGAAGATTTCTCCCTATGGTCTTTGAGTCTGCGTTCCAGATTGTCAGTTTGACCCGTATAGAGGGTATTTGAGGAAGTGCGAAGAATGTAGACAAAATAGGCCATGAGTGATGGTGAGCTTGTCGAACCAGAGTCGAATGGCTGCGGGACTTGGATTCGAACCAAGATTAATGGATTCAGAGTCCACCGTGCTACCGTTGCACCATCCCGCAATGGACGCACTAATTTTATCACTACTTTTGCAAAGAAAAATTGCAACCGAGCGGAGCGAAGACAGCACCAATTATCGGAAATTCCACCAGTCAACTACCTCCTCTAGTTATTGGTTAATTGACTAATCATTACTGTTTTAGTAATAATTTATTTGAAATGCCAAGATTGCTCACTTCTCGCGGAGACTATGGGATTCTCTTAATGGCATCTCTCGCCAAAGATCTGGACAAAAAACCCCATTCTCTTTCGGAAATTGCTGCTTCCTGCCGTCTCCCGCTAACCTTCTTGGAACAGATCGCCTTTGACTTGAAAAAATCACAGCTGTTGACCGCCCAGCGCGGTCGTCACGGCGGCTACCTGCTGACGCGGCGCCCGGAAATGATAAGTTTGGTGGAGATTTTGGAAGTTCTGGAGGGGCCTCTGCAGACCGTTCCCTGCCAGGATTCCCAGTGCTCTCTTTCCGATTGCGCTACCCGGGGGTTTTGGGAGGTTCTTCAGCGCCACCTGCACAAGACGCTCCAGCGAGTGACCCTGGCCGATCTGATTTCCGGTAATCCGCACAAGCTGATTCCGGTATAGTTCCATGAAAAATAAGATCTTGCAGGCCTTAAAAAAAGTGGATGATGCCGAGCTGGGGATAAATGTCGTGGACCTGGGCCTGATCTATAGAGTAACCGTTAATGGAGGAGAGGCCCGGATTACCATGTCGCCGACCACCCCCTTCTGCCCCTACCTTCCGAAAATGATTAAGGACATTGAAAAAGCGGCGCGGGGCGTTCCCGGCGTGGCTAAGGCTTTGGTCTCGGTGGTCTGGGTTCCGCCCTGGAATATGCAGATGATGTCGAGGGAGGCTCGGGCCCAGCTCGGTTTTATATGAAATTAGAAGTCCGTAACCTAAAAGTTTCCGTGGGCAGCAAAAGGGTTCTGCAGGGAGTGGATCTGGTAATCCGCCCCGGCGAGATCCACGCTCTGATGGGTCCAAACGGTTCCGGCAAATCAACCCTGGCGCTGGCGCTGGCCGGGCATCCCGGTTATTCGGTATCGGGACGGATCCTCTTGGGTCAACGGAATCTCTCCTCTCTTTCTCCCGAAAAACGCTTCCGGGCCGGTCTCTTTCTGGCCTTTCAATACCCCGTGGGAATTGAGGGAGTTTCCCTCTTCAACCTCATCAAAACGGCGAAGAAGGGAACGGCGGCGATGGATGTTCTGGCGGGCTTGAACGAGGCGATGCCTCGAGTGGGATTAGAAGAGAGTTTTCTGAGGCGAACCGTCAATCTCGATCTCTCCGGAGGCGAGAAGAAGCGCAGTGAGGTCCTGCAGGCGTTGGCGCTGCGGCCGAAATTCGCTATCTTTGACGAAATCGATTCCGGCTTGGACGTGGACGCGCTGAAAATGATCGCGGCGAGCATTCGGTTTTTGGCGGAGGCGGGGACGGGGGTTCTAATTATCACGCACTATCAGCGAATTCTCAGGTACCTTAACCCCAATTATGTCCACGTTTTGATTGATGGCCGGATCGCCGCCACCGGCGGAGAAGAACTGGCGGAGAAGTTGGAAAAAGACGGTTACAAATCTTTCAAATGACCAAGAGTTTACCCACCCGACCCTATCGCTTCGGTTTCTCCTATCCTGAGGAGCACTCTTTTAAGGCCCAGAAGGGACTCTCCTCCCGAGTGGTGGAGGAGATGTCGGCGATTAAGGGAGAACCAGCCTGGATGCGAGATTTTCGGCTCCGCTCTCTCGGCATTTTCGAGAAGAAATCCCTCCCCGGCTGGGGTGCGAACCTCTCTCGGATAAAATTCGACGACCTCTACTATTATCTTCGTCCCACCGGTAAACAAGCAAAGAGTTGGAAGCAGGTTCCGGATTCGATCCGCAAAACCTATGAGCGGATCGGTGTCCCGCAGGCGGAGCGGAAGTACCTGGCGGGATTGAAAGCGCAGTATGACAGCGAGGTTATCTACGGTACCCTGCGGGAGGATTTGGAGAAGCTAGGGGTCATTTTCCTGGGAATGGACGAAGCGCTCTCGAAGCATCCCGACCTGGTCCGAGAGTATTTTGGCACACTCATCCCTCCGCTGGACAACAAGTTCGCAGCGCTTAACTCCGCCGTTTGGAGCGGGGGATCGTTCGTCTACGTGCCTCGGGGAGTCTCAGTTCCCCTCCCTCTCCAGGCCTACTTCCGCATCAACGCCCGCAGCATGGGACAGTTTGAGAGAACGCTGATCATCGCGGAGGAAGGCAGTTTCGTCCACTACGTCGAGGGGTGCACCGCTCCGGTCTATTCGACCGATTCCCTGCACTCAGCGGTGGTGGAGATCATCGTCAAGAGGGGAGCGAGGGTCCGCTACACCACCATCCAGAACTGGAGCCGCAACGTCTACAACCTCGTCACCAAACGGGCCTGGGTGGGGGAGGACGGAGTGATGGAGTGGATCGACGGTAACCTGGGGAGCAAGGTCACGATGAAGTATCCCTCGGTCTACCTGATGGGAAAGGGAGCGCGGGGAGAGGTCCTGTCCCTGGCCTATGCCGATTCCGGTCAGCACCAGGACGCCGGCGCGAAGGCCATCCACGCCGCGCCTTACACCTCCTCCGTCATCACCTCTAAGTCCATCAGCCGGGGTGGGGGACGTACCAGTTACCGGGGATTGCTGGAGATTAATCCCGGTGCGGTTGGTTCCCGCGCCAATGTCCGGTGCGATGCCTTAATTTTAGATCCCCAGTCCCGTTCCGATACCTACCCGACGATGAAGATCAACGAGAAGCAGTCTTCGGTGGCGCACGAAGCCACGGTGACGAAGGTGGGCGAGGAACAGCTCTTCTATCTGCAGAGCCGGGGGCTCTCTGCCGAAGAAGCGGTGGGGATGGTGGTGAACGGCTTCATCGAACCAATCATCAAGGTCCTGCCTCTGGAATACGCGGTGGAATTGAATCGACTAATAGAGTTGGAGATGGAAGGAAGTGTGGGATGATTCTTGTTCCTATTTTTGGTAACACAAGCCGAAAAATTGTCCTGCGTCTCAACCGGGTTGGGAAAGAAGAAGAATTGGTCATCGTTTTCGCCGGCAAAGGCGATGACCGGATCGATCTGGACGTTTCCGCGATCCACACCGCTCCCAAAACTAGAGGCCGGGTCACGGTGAGGGGAGTGCTTCGGGACCGCGCCACCGCCCGGGTCAGCGGACTAATCAAAATCAAAAAGAAGGCGCAGGGGTCGGACGATTTTCTGGAGGAACGCACGCTTCTTCTGGGGAAGGAGGCGCGGATCGAGGCTCTCCCTTACCTCGAGATAGAAGCCGACGAGGTGCGGGCTTCTCACGCGGCTACCTCCTCGGGGGTGGACGAGGAACAGCTCTTCTACTTGAAAAGCCGGGGATTGGACCAAGCGGAGGCCGAACGGCTTTTGATAGCCGGATTTCTCGGGAAAGCCGTTGCAGATGAGGAAGACAAAAAGCTAGGATCGAAGCTAGAGAAAGTTATCAGCTATGCCTTGGATTAAAATTGCCAAAATCGCCGATATTCCCGAGGGAGAGATCCATACTCTCTCCGCCGGCGGTAAAAAATTGGCGCTGGTGCACATCGGCTCGGAAATTTTTGCGATTGATGACACCTGTACCCATGCCCAATGTTCCTTAGGAGAAGGTTCTTTGGTTGGGCAAGAGGTGGAGTGTCCCTGCCATGGTTCCCGCTTCGACGTTAAGAGCGGGGCGGTTCGTTTTCTGCCGGCGACAGTTCCGATTACGACCTATCCGGTGAAGGTGGAAGGAGAAGACATCCTTGTCGAAATCTAATTCGCTCGACCTCAAGAAAATCCGCGCCGATTTTCCGATCCTGCACCGAAAGGTGCACGGCAAGCCTCTGGTCTACTTCGATAACGCCGCCACCACCCAAAAACCCCGATCGGTGATTAACGCTATTAGTGATTACTACGAGAGGTACAACGCGAATGTCCATCGAGGAATTCATCTGTTGGCGGAAGAAGCAACGGCGGCTTACGAAGGTTCTCGGGGCAAGTTGGCCAAGTTCATTGGGGCCCGAAATCCGGCCGAGATCATCTTCACCCGCGGAACAACCGAGGCGATCAATTTGGTGGCTTACTCCTGGGGAGAGAAGTTTCTCAAGGAGGGAGACACGATCCTTCTCACGCTGATGGAGCACCACAGCAATCTGGTCCCCTGGCAGTTTCTGGCCCAGCGCAAGAAGCTCAATCTGGAGTTTGTTCCAGTCACCGCCGCGGGGTACCTGGAAGACCCCGAGGGAGCGATCCGCCGGCTGCGGCCCAAGCTGGTTTCTTTCGTGCACGTTTCCAATGTTTTGGGCACCGTCAACCCGGTTAAGAATCTCGCCAAAGTTGCTCATGAAGCGGGGGCGACCGTCTTAGTTGATGGAGCGCAGGCGGTGGCTCATCTGCCGGTGGACGTGGCAAGTTTGGGCTGCGATTTCTACGCCTTTTCGAGCCACAAAATGATGGGGCCGACCGGTACGGGCGGGCTGTGGGGGAGGGCGGAAATTCTGGAGCGGATGCCTCCGTTCCTGGGAGGAGGGGAGATGATTAAGGAGGTCTCCCTCCGCGAGTCCTCCTTCAAAGACGCTCCCTACACGTTTGAGGCCGGTACTCCCAGCATTGCGCCGGTGATCGGGTTGGGAGCGGCGGTCGATTATCTATCATCCGTGGGAATGGAGAACATTCGGCACTACGAAGAGGAATTTTTGGAGTACGCTTTCGAAAAGCTGGCGGCGGTTCCTGGTCTGACGATCTACGGTCCTCAAAATTCCGAGGATCGGGGAGGAGTGATCGCTTTCAACGTGGCCGGGATCCACCCCCACGACCTAGCGACCGTTCTGGACCAGGAAGGAGTGGCGGTGCGTTCCGGAAACCACTGCGCCATGCCCCTCCACACCCATCTGAAGATCAACGCCAGCGCCCGGGCCAGCTTTGCTTTTTACAACACCACTTCTGAAATTGATGTGCTGGTGGAGGCAATCGGAAAAGCCAAAAAGATCCTGAAAGTTTAACGATGGACATCTACCGCGAAGAAATCCTGGATCACGCCCGCCATCCCCGCAACCAGGGAAAAGTGGCTAGTCCCACCTTTGAATTTCACGCCGCCAATCCTCTCTGCGGCGATACGCTGGATCTGCAGATCAAGATGGGAGGCAAACCGGCGCGGGTTTCCGAGGTTGCCTTCCAAGCGAATGCTTGCACGGTTTCGGTGGCGGCCGCCTCCATGCTCACGGAAAAAATCAAGGGGATGACTACGGAAGAGTTGGCCAGAGTGAGTGAGAAAGATGTGATCTCTTGGTTTGGCGGTTCGCTGACAACCTCGCGGACCGAGTGCGCTCTCCTGCCTCTAAAGGCGCTTCGAGACGCACTGGGAGGTTGAAATTTTGCTAGCATACTTTTATGCTGATTAAGCACCGTCGGACGTTCAAAGCGGACTTTTTGATCATTTCCCTTTTCTTTGTCTTCCTTCTTTTGGCGGCGACTCTTTTCTACTATTTGGCGGAGGGTTGGAGCCTGGTGGATTCCTTTTATTTTTCCTCGACGACTCTGATTACGATCGGTCACGCCGAACTACTGCCCTCCTCTGATCTGTCAAAGATTTTTACGGTTTTCTTGTCCTTTGTTGGGGTTTCGACCTTTCTCGCTCTGGTCACGCTCGTCGCCGGTGAGTTTCTCAAGGAAGAAAAGGCCTGATTTATCTTTCCCGTAGGTTATAATTGAGAAGCGATCGGAATCGCTAGCAATTACAAGCTCTGCTTATAATTGGACTGTTCCGGCCCCATCGTCTAGTGGTTAGGACATGGCGTTCTCAACGCTAAAAGAGGGGTTCGACTCCCCTTGGGGCCACCAGCAACACTTTGATAACTTAAGAGAATTTGTTGTACTATCCAACTGATGAAGCAAGACGAAAATCGCTTCACGCCCACCATAGGGAATCTATCATCCGCTCTCGAGCGGATTTTTTATTCGAGTTTTTGGTTTATCAAAGGAGAGGGGGTGAGAAACAAATGAATATTAAGAAATTTTTGGCGCTAGCGGTTGGGTTCAGTGCTCTTCTAACCCTGACGCTTGGTCTCTTCGCTCTTACCGGAACCAAACCGTCTCTCGCGGCAAAAACCATTGATAATTGTCGTTATGTTGTGGATGGCAATATACCTTATCCAACGGGACACTTCTTGGATGAAATAAATTACACCACTGGATACGACGTTTTTGGATATAACTACCAAGCCCACATATTCAACGGTAGTTATGCGAACGCATATCTGGGACGACCCGGGTCAGCTCTTCCCCCGTACACTGGTGACGACGCTACATACTTGGCAGAAAATTCAAGTGCGGCAAGTCATTGGGTATGGCCGTTTAGGAATGTCCAGTTGCAGATGAAATGGAACGATGCCTGGTTAGCCAACAAGGATTGCAACGAGGATGGTGCGCTGGATCGTTCAACCCCATACAAAGGAAGCGGAGCGTGGTTAACAAATCATGCGACGGGAACCTATACAGGAAGCGAATGGAACATCACAGGAAGTTATGTACTTTCGTTCAACTACCTGGGAAGCCTGTATGCTCATGACATGACGGTAACGGCAACCGACGGAACTTTTACCGGAACAGGGGGGTACCCGTCAGGTTCTCCCTACAGTATTACGTGGATTGTAGATGGAACTGTCACCGGAGATACAATAGACTTCCGTGTCGCATATGATGGTTCTAGCTACTATGTAGACGCCTTGGGTACTATCGATCCAGATGGAACAATGGGTGGTACATGGAGCAATGCGAGCCAATCGGGAACATGGACTGCCACAACCGGAACGGCTGCGCACCCAACTTGTACAGTGAGCGATTTTGTAAAGATAATCGCTCCCCCGTCTGATGCTGTGTTGGATAGTGGAACTTGGTATACAGCTGACGATAAGGAAATAGGGAAAGAGATTTGGGGCGAATTTGCCATTATCCAAGAGATAGCTAGTGACCCATGCGGTGAGTACGGAGTCATTGACTATATGAGTCCTTTGAGAAAAGGTCTTGGGAACTGGTAACAGTTGGTAGTATTCAACCATTTTAAAAGGTTTTTACCTTGGTTACCCTTGTTCTATTTGATATCATCGAGGTAATGAAAGACTTTGCTGACGCGATCAACGATATGATCAACGACTTTGCGAAGAGTTGTTCTTTCGTTCTCGTGGTCTTGGTTCTGGGAGGGATTTTCGCTTTGACTTTGGTCCTCTAGTCTGTTAGAGTTCAAGCGTCAGTTTGAAACGCCCCAAACAAGGGGGTTTCTTTTTTAAGATGGTAGAAGAAAAGGTTTATTTGACCCGCGAGGGTCTCAAAAATTTAAAAGAGGAATACGACCAGCTGGTCAATTTGCGCCGTAAAGAAGTGGCTGAAAAGCTGCAGAAGGCGCGGGAGCTGGGCGATATCACCGAGAACGCCGCCTACGACGCGGCTCGGGATGAACAGGCCTTTGTGGAAGGTCGAATTTCCGAATTGGATGAACTGCTCAAAAATGTCGAGGTGTTGGAAGGGGAGAAGGCCGGAATAGTCCAGGTCGGTTCCCGAGTTAAGGTCCACATTGACGGCGAAGAGCAGGAATTTCAGATCGTGGGAGCACCCGAGGCCAGCCCGGTTGACGGCAAGATTTCCCACGAATCTCCCCTGGGCCAAGCTCTCTTAGGAAAAAAGGTGGGCGAAGAGGTTGAGATCGACGCCCCGGCCGGAAAACTCACCTATCACGTTTTGGGAATCAAATAATTCTCTTCCGTAATCCGTTATAATTCCTTTTGTTATGCCGCGGCCGCTGGAAGAGTTGCGCAAGGAAAGATTAAAAAAGCTCAAAAAAATCCGCGCTCTGGGTTTAGACCCCTATCTCTCTTTCTTTGACCGCCAACACCCCATTTCTCAAGTGCGAAAGGCAAAACTGGGGACAAAGGTTGTCACCGCCGGAAGAATTATGGCTTGGCGCGAGCACGGGAAAATTGTCTTCGCCGACTTAGTGGACCAGGGCGCAAAAATCCAAATTCTTTTCCGATCGGATAAATTGTCCGTTGCCAATCTGAAGATCATTGCCCTTTTGGATATCGGAGATTTCATTGGAGTGATCGGCAAGACTTTCAAGACCGAATCCGGGGAACTGACGGTGGAGGCGGGGGATCTGGTTCTTTTAACAAAATCTCTCCGCTCGCTTCCGGCGAAATCCGGTTTGACCGACATCGAAGAGCGCTACCGCCAGCGTTATATCGACCTTCTGGTGAACCCGGAGGTTCGGGCTGTTTTTGATACCCGCACCAAGATTGTATCGACGCTGCGGGCTTTCATGGATCGGAACGAATTTACGGAGGTGGAGACCCCCGTTCTGCAGCCCGTCTACGGCGGGGCGAGCGCCCGGCCCTTTGTGACCCATCACGAGGCGCTCAACAAAGATTTTTACCTTCGCATCTCCGACGAGCTCTACCTCAAGCGGTTGATCGTGGGAGGGATGGAGAAGGTTTACGAGATCGGCCACGATTTTCGGAACGAAGGAATCGACCGCTCCCACAATCCGGAGTTCACCATGCTGGAATTCTACTGGGCCTATGCGGATTACAAGAAGCTGATGGAATTCACCGAGGAGATGTTCGCCTCGCTGTTGAAGGAGATTGGTGGCTCGCTCGTGCTTGAGTATCAGGGCCGAAAGCTGAATTTCAAACCCCCTTGGAAACGAATTACCTATCGGCAGGCAATTCTCAAGGCGACCGGCATCGACATCGATCGAGCGGATTCTGAGGAAAAGCTCCAGCGCTCGATTAAAGAGCACGGGATTGTCCTGGAAGAGCGGCGGCCGGTAGGGTACGGGGCGGTTTTGGACGCCCTCTATAAGCAAACCACCCGGCCCGGGTTGGAGGGACCGCTGTTCCTGACGGAACGGCCAGCAGAGTTTGTTTCTTTAGCCAAGCGATTGCCGGCCGACCCCCGCAAAACCGCCTCTTTCCAACTTTTGGTGGCAGGGGAGGAGCTAATCAACGCCTACAACGAGCTCAACGACCCAATTGACCAAGCGGAGCGGTGGCAGGAATCAGAGAAACTGGGCGATAAGGGCAAGGCGGAGCACGAAGCCCTGGACGAAGATTACATCCGGGCCTTGGAGTACGGAATGCCCCCGACCGCGGGATGGGGCTTGGGAATTGACCGTCTGACTGCCGTTTTAACGAATCAGCCTTCTCTCAAAGACACGATCCTGTTTCCGACCCTGCGTCCGGAGAAATAATGCTTGATCCCAAATTTGTCTTGGAAAATCTCGAAGAAATAAAAAAGACGATCAAAGAGCGGGGGATGAAGGTTGACGTCGTTAACGTTCCCGCCCTGGCCAAGGCTCGGTCGGAAATCCGCTCCCGGGTTGAGGAGCTGCGCGCCGAGAGAAACCAGCTCAGCCGGAAGCCGTCTGCCGAGGTGATCAAACGGGCGACCGATATCAAAGCCGAGCTAAAAAATCTCGAGCCCCAGCTAAAAAACCTGGAGGAACAGCTCGAAAAAATTCTCAGACAGATTCCCAACCTGATCCACCCTAAGACCCCGCGCGGTTTTAAGGAGGAGGACAACAAAATCCTCCGCGCCGATCGGCCGGCGAAACTGAAATTCAAGCCGCTCGACCACGAACAGTTGGCCAAAAAGTTGGACCTGGTGGATTTTGATGCCGGGGCGCGGGTCGCCGGTTCCAAATTCTACTACCTCAAGAACGAGGCGGTACTTCTCGAATTTGCCCTGATCAAATATGCTTTTGACCTTCTTCTGAAAGAGGATTTCACGCCGTTTGTTACTCCCGACCTGGCGCGGGAGGAGATTATCGACGGGGTTGGCTTCGTTCCCCGCGGCCCCGAGTCCAATATCTACAACGTCGAAGGAGAAGATCTGGGCTTGATCGGCACTGCCGAGATCACACTGGGGGGATACCAAGCCGGCCAGATCCTGGAGGAGAAGAGCCTTCCTTTGAAATACGCCGGATTTTCGCACTGCTTCCGCCGGGAATCGGGCAGTTACGGCCAATTCTCCAAGGGTTTGTACCGAGTGCATCAATTTTCGAAGGTGGAGATGTTTATCTTCTGCCGCCCCCAGGATTCGGAGCGCCTGCACGAGTATCTTTTGGGATTGGAAGAAAAAATCTTTCGCGGTCTGAAGCTACCCTACCGGGTGGTGGATATTCGGGCCAGCGACTTAGGAGCGGCGGCTTATCGCAAATTTGATTTGGAATCCTGGATGCCGGGTCGAGGAGAATGGGGAGAGGTGACCTCCACCTCCAACACCACCGACTACCAAGCAAGGCGACTTAACATCAAATACCGCAAAGGTGATGGAACCACGGAATTTGTTCACACCTTAAATGGGACGGCGGTTGCGACTTCGCGAGCTCTGGTCTCCATCCTGGAAAACTACCAACAGGAAGACGGTTCGATCGAAGTCCCTAAGGTTCTTGTTCCCTATGTCGGTAAGAACATTATTCGGCGCTAACCCCAAGGTCGTCCACTCGACTTCCTCTCCCCTCAGCGGGAAAATTAACGTTTGGGAAAAAAATGGCGGTTTGGTTTTGGAAGTTGGGGGTTATCCCCAGTCCGTTTCGATCAACACCCCGGATCTGCCCCAGCGCTACTGGTACAAGGCAGTGGAAGAAGTTTCTTCCCGTCTTGCCAATCCCGGCCGGGCGGTGGTGATCGGGGTCGGCGGGGGCACAATTCTCCATCTTCTCTCGCGAAAATTCCCCGGATTGAAAATGGTGGGAGTGGAGATCGATGAAGAGATCCTCAAGATTGCCCGGCAGTTTTTCGACTTGGACAAGATTCCAAATCTTGAGATCATCACCGGCGATGGGGGAGAGTACGTCTCTTCTCACCAAGGGGAGCCGTTTGATCTGGTTTTTGTGGACGCCTATCTGGGGGGAAATTTTCCTTTGCATTTCAATGAAGAACAGTTTTTGCGCCACCTAAGGCGAATTGCAAACCCGAATGGTTTGATAGTAATCAATCGGGCCGGCGGATTTTCACACTCCCAGTTTGGCGCGTTGCTGGGGCGGGTATTTGCTAAGGTTGAGGTGGTGAAAATTCCTCTCCCCGGTTTTTTGGGAGGGATGGGAGGGAATTTTCTCTTTATCTGTCGCTGAAATGGCAATTTTTTTAGCCGTGTATCTTCCCTATCTCGCGTTTCTGGCCGTCCCGTACCTCTGGGTGCGGCGGGAGAGGCACGATCTGGTTCGAATTCTGGTTACTGTCGTGGTGGCCTTCGCGCTTTCGGAAGCTCTGAAAACTTTTCTCTCCGTCCCCCGGCCGTTTGTGGCGGAAGGGTTTCAACCTCTGATTGAAGTGGCCCAGCGCGATTTCTACGGTTCTTTCCCTTCCGGCCACACGACCCTTCTGGCGGCCCTGGGTTCGGCGGTTTTCTTTACCGAGAAAATACCCGGGACGGCTATCCTGTTTCTGGCGGTGGCGGTGGGGTTTGGGAGAGTAATGGTCGGGGTGCACTATCCGGTGGATATCCTGGGAGGTCTTTTGGTCGGGGTGGTTGTGGCCGGATTTTTTAAGGCCCTTCACGAGATTTTCCCGGTCTGGTGATGCCGATTTATCAAGCGGTAGTTTTGGGAATTGTCCAGGGGTTAACGGAAATCCTGCCGATCTCATCCTCAGGCCACCTGATCCTCATTCCCCAGCTTTTCGGTTGGGCACCCCACCCCCTCTCCTTTGACGCTGCCCTGCACCTGGGAACGGCGGCGGCGCTGCTGGTCTTCTTCGCCCGCGACTGGATTTCACTTTTGGTAGAACGGCAGTGGCGCAAGATTGCGATGATCGCCCTGGCTTCGGTGCCGGTCGGTCTGATCGGGCTCTTTGGGGAGGATTTCATCAGTCAAAATTTTCGGAGCGCGGTTCTGGTAGCGGGGATGCTGGTCTTGATTGCTCTCCTGATGCTGGTGGTGGAGAAGTGGTATCGGAGGGAGAACGTGAAAAGGGAAAACCTCACCGTCCCGGATATTTTTGCGGTTGCCCTGGCGCAGGCTCTGGCGCTGATTCCGGGAGTCTCTCGTTCCGGGATCACCATCCTCGCCGGGATGGGAAGAGGAATAAAGCGGGAGGCGGCGGCGCGCTTCTCTTTTATTATCTCTCTGCCGATTGTTTTTGCGGCCGGGTTTTGGGAGGTTTTTTCGGTCTATCGAGAGGGAGTTTTGGCAAACGATTGGTCCAGCTTTGCGGTCGGGATTGCGACATCTTTTGTTGTCGGTCTGCTGGCGATCCGGGTTTTGTTCGGTATTCTCAACCGCTTCTCGCTCATCCCCTTCGCTGTTTACCGGATCCTGCTAGGAACGACCCTCCTACTTTCTCTGTTGGTCTGAAAGAGATTTCACAATTTAATATAGTATACTATATATGAAAATCGCGGCGGGGAAAGTGACCTATCGATTAGGTATGGCGGTCGGCCACTTTTGAGGCGCCAAAGGAATCCGGCTTGGTCTTAACTTCGTATCCGTTTCCTTTGATCATTGCGACAACTTCGGCGATCATCTCCCTGGTTTTGCCGTTTTCTCCGATGTCCACGTGGATCTCGAGTCCGATCTGCAGAAGCTCTTCCGCTCCCTTGAGATGGAAAATAAATTCATTGGCGAATTCCAGGGATGTGAGCGCTTCCTCATAAATCCGCTCCTTGAGGGTGTAGGGACGAGTTTTTTTGTACCCTTTCCAGAAATAAATTCCGCCGCCTCCCACCCGATGGACGACCAGGGCGGTGACGAAATCAACTCCGGTGCCATTATGGCTCTGGGAGTCGGTGCCGATAATGATGCGGTACTTTTGGTCGGGAAATGCTCGGACGAATTCGGAAATTCGAGCGATTATCTGATTGATCGTGAGGATCCCGTAGGTCGGGCTGTGAAAAGTTTCAATTTCCTTGGTCTTGGCGATCGTGTCCACAGCGCTAATTATACATCGTGAAATAGAAGATGAGGTATCCTTTTAGGTAGATGTTTTCCTTCATCACCAAAATCTTTGATTTCAACGAGCGCGAGATCGGCAGCATCCGGCCGGCGGTCGTCAAAATAAATTCTCTGGAACCTGAATTCAAAAAACTTTCCCCCGCCAAACTAAAAGAAAAAACGGTGGGATTTCGCGAGCGTTTGGAAAAAGGTGAGGTTCTTGATCAGCTTCTTCCCGAGGCCTTCGCCGCGGTACGGGAAGCATCATCCCGAACCACTGGAATGCGTCCCTACGATGTTCAGTTGATCGCTGGTGCAATTCTCCACCAGGGAAAGATCGCTGAGCAAAAAACCGGAGAGGGCAAAACTCTCTCGGCGACCCTGGCGCTCTACCTCAATGCGTTGGGGAGGCAGGGGGTCCATCTGATTACGGTCAATGATTACCTGGCGCGCCGGGACGCCGAATGGATGGGGCCGATCTTTCACGCGCTCGGGATGTCGGTGGGTTGCTTGAACCACGAAAAGGCGTATCTTTTTGAGCCAGTAGCCAGTAGTCAGGAGTTAGTGGCAGAGGACAGCACACCGGAGGAAATGCAGCTTGGGCAAGGAAAGTATCTTCGGGAGGTCTCCCGCCGCGAGGCCTATCAAGCCGACATCACCTACGGTACCAACAACGAGTTTGGTTTCGATTATCTCCGCGACAACATGGTCTACGACCCATCCCAGATCGTGCAGGTCAATGGCCGAGAGGAGGAGGGGGCGCACCACTTTGCGATTGTGGACGAGGTGGACTCGATTTTGATTGATGAGGCCCGTACTCCCTTGATCATCTCGGCTCCCCAGGAAGAAGCTACCCAGCGCTACTACGATTTTGCGAAGTTGGTTAACGATCTGGTGTCCAAGACGGATTACACGATGGACGAGAAATCCCGCTCCGTGACGCTGACCGAAGTTGGTCTGCGGAAGCTGGAAAGAATGCTGGGCATACCCAACCTCTATGAGAAGGATTTTGAAACCGTCCGGCACGTCGAACAGGCGCTCAAGGCCGCCACTCTCTACCAAAAGGATCGAGACTACATTGTTAAAGAGGGCCAGGTGATTATTGTCGACGAATTCACCGGGCGGCTGATGATGGGCCGGCGCTACTCCGAAGGTCTGCACCAGGCGATTGAGGCCAAAGAGGGAGTGGCGATCCAAAAAGAGAGTAAGACGATGGCGACGATCTCTTTTCAGAACTACTTTCGGATGTACCAAAAACTGGCCGGCATGACCGGGACCGCGGCGACCGAATCGGAAGAGTTTTCCCGCATCTACAAGCTGGAGGTGGTGGTAATTCCGACCCATGAACCGATGATCAGGAAGGACCATTCCGACGTGGTCTACAAGACCGTCACCGGCAAGTTTCAAGCGGTCGCAAACGAAATTGACGAATGCCACCGCCGGGGCCAGCCCGTCCTGGTGGGAACCACATCCATCGAGAAGAACGAGCTTCTCTCTAAACTCCTCAAGCGCAAAAATATTCCCCACGAACTCCTGAACGCCAAACAGCATGAGAAGGAGGCGCAGATCATTGCCAAAGCGGGTGAGCGGGGAGCGGTGACGGTGGCGACGAACATGGCGGGGCGGGGGGTGGACATCAAGCTGGAGAAAGGAATCGTCGATTTGGGCGGTTTGCACGTGATCGGGACCGAGCGGCACGAATCCCGCCGCATCGACAACCAGCTGCGGGGCCGTTCCGGTCGGCAGGGGGACCCCGGGTCATCCCGCTTTTTTGTCGCGCTTCAGGATGATCTGATGCGGATTTTCGGCGGAGCGATGGTGGAGAGAGTGATGGACCGATTCGGTATCGCCGAGGATGTTCCCCTGGAGAGCCGGATCGTCTCCGGCGCGATCGAGAGCGCCCAGAAACGGGTGGAGGGCTACAACTTCGACCTGCGGAAACACCTGGTCGAGTATGACGACGTCGTCAACAAACACCGGGATATTGCCTATACCATCAGAAGAAAAATCCTGGGTGGGGGAGAGGAAATGTCGTCTTTCCTGCTCTCCAAGCTTTCCCTCTACTCCACTAAAATCGAAGAGATTTGGGAAAAATACCACAAGGAATTCGCGGCGGATTGGTTGAAAATTGTCCAGCAGCTGGCTCTCCAATCTTTCGACATTCTCTGGGTCGAGCACATCGACACGTTGGATGAGCTGCGGCGGGGAATTGGTCTGCGGGGATACGGCGGCCGCGACCCGCTGGTGGAATACAAGAACGAAGCCCGTCTGCTCTTTGACCGCCTCATCAACGAAATTTGGTCGACGTTTGCCCAGCGGTTGGAACGGATCGAGATCAAGAGGAAGGAGCGGGTTTCGCTGCCGCAGCCGCGGCCGGTGGCACTGCATCATCCCACCGCGAATCTGGGACAGGAGACGGATGCGAGCGTCCTGCCACCGGCCCCAAGCGATAATCCCAAAGCTGCAAAGCTCGGCCGCAACGATCCCTGCTGGTGTGGTTCCGGAAAGAAATGGAAAAAGTGTCATTATCCAGCACTTTCTTGAGAGTGCTGGATAACTAGGTTCGGCTTTAACCGAGCCGTCTTACCAGGTGTTGAGATAATATGAATTAATGGCCCAGATATTTATTTATCTTTTGATCGCCCATCTGATCGGCGATTGGATTATCCAAACCTATTGGATGGCGAACGAGAAGTCCAAGCACTTTGCGCCTCTTTTGGTGCACGTCGCTAGTTACCATATCTTTACTTTTGGAGCGCTCTACCTGGCTGGAGTTGATTTTATGAAGGCATTTTGGGCGACCTTGTTCCTGGCGGTGACCCACGCTCTCCTGGATAACCGCCGCTTCGAGTTCTGGTGGCTCCGCCGGATCAAAAAGGTGGCGGAGAAGGACGTGCCGGTCTGGCTTCTCCTCGGCGTCGACCAGTCCTTTCACCTGATTCTGCTCTTCCTGGTTTCTTTCTGGCTGGCGCGTTAAGTCCTGTATTATTAAAACAATGAATCGGGCAGTTTCGGAAACTTCTTACCTGGTCCAGGCGCTTCTCTACCTGCCTTATTTTTGGTTTGTCGAAGGGGTGCGCTATTTTACCCGGACCGTTTGGCGGGTAATTGTTTATCTGGACCAGATCACGGCCACGACTTTGATGGCGCGTCTTCTCTTTATCCCTCTGTTCGGCGACTACACCTTTTTCGGGAGAATTCTCGGTTTTCCTTTTCGTCTCGTCCGGTTGCTGATCGGGGCGATCGCCGTCGTCCTGGGGGCGGTCGGCATCCTGGGTTTTTTCTTGCTGTGGTTCCTCTTCCCGTTTTGGCTCTTCTTTAACTACCCCTCCATCGCCCTGATGGTTTTTGCGGTCGCCGGGGTTCTGGCTTTTTATAAGCGGATGGGACGTTCCCATCTCGAGATCACCGGTCCCTGGGAGGATAAGTTTTATTTTCTGGATTTTGTCCACAAATCGGCTCGCTGGGCAATCCTTTCGGTGAAAGACCCGCCGCGGTTATTCCGGAAACTCGCTCGGGGAAAGTCCGGCCGGGAATTTCTCTTCCGGACCGGGGTGGGGGAGTTCGACCCCCTGAGGCTCAAAGACACTCCTCTGAAAGACATCTATAAGGGGGCCTACGATCTGGCTTTCTCGCTCAAGTTCAGCTCGATCTCCCCATCTCATTTTCTGGCGGCGGCCCTCAGCCTCGCGGGGGAAAAATCGGAAGATGCTAAGCAATCTCTGCTCTGGGAGAAGAGACGGAGAGATTGGGTCCGGTTTCCCTTCATTTGGGAAGACGATTACGAGGTGGGGCCGATTGGCGGCGTCAATCGCGGTTGGACGGGAAGAGTTACCCCGACCCTGGATACTTTTTCCATCGATTTGACCAAGGAGGCCGCCGCCGGCCGGCTGAAACTGATGATCGGTAAGCAGAAGCCGCTCGAGGAAACGGCCCGAATCTTGGCGCGGGAACGAAAGGCCAACGCCCTCTTGGTTGGGCCGCCCGGTTCGGGAAAAAGTTCTCTGGTGGAAGGAATTGCCCAGGAAGTTGTTCGGGGTTCCCGCTTTGTGTCCCTCCAGGGCCGGCGGATTATTCAGTTGGACGTCGGATCACTGGTGGCCGGGACGCCGACGGAAGGGGAGTTGGGAGAACGGATCCAAAAAATTCTGAATGAGGTCGAGATCTCCCGTGGCATTGTTCTCTTCATTGACGAGATTCACAATCTGATCCTTTCGGGAGCGGAGGCGCAGACCTCCTTTATCTTCAACTCTCTCCGTCCCCATCTTGAAACCGGTAAACTCCAACTGATCGGCGCTACTTCTTGGGAGAACTACCGAAAATATATCTCACCGAACGATGCTTTTTCGGCGGTTTTCGAGCTGGTGGAGGTGCCGGCGGCTACGCGGGAAGACAGCCTGGAGATTTTGGAGTATCAGTTGCAGGCGATGGAGAAGACAAGTCGGATAGAACATAAGCCGGTGCGGATTGTTTTTCCGGCGATCCGCGCGGCGGTGGAGATGTCCGATCGGTTGATCTACGAGCGGGTTCTGCCCGATAAGGCGATCGATCTTCTGGAGGAAGCGGTCCTGGCGAAGAAGAACACCGGAGGAGGAGTGGTAGGAGAGGAGGAAATTGCCGTTCTAGTCTCCGAGAAAACCAAAGTTCCGGTCACCAAAATCACCCAAAAAGAGGCGAAGGAACTTCTCAATCTGGAGGAGAGGATTCACACCGAACTGATCAATCAGGAAGAAGCGGTGAAGGGAGTGGCCGATGCGCTGCGGCGGTCGCGGGCCGGCATTCGCGAAGAAGACAAACCGATTTCCACTTTCCTGTTTGTGGGACCGACCGGGGTGGGAAAAACCGAGCTCTCCAAGGTCCTCGCCAAGCACTATTTCGGGGACAAAGAGGCGATGGCGCGGGTGGACATGTCGGAGTTTGCCGACCTAAAGAACATCTACCGCCTGATCGGTTCGCCCCCGGGAACCGGGAGCGTCGAACCCGGCCAGCTCACCGAAGCGATCCGCCAGCGACCGTTTTCTCTGGTTCTGTTGGACGAGTTTGAGAAGGCCCATCCCCAGATCCTCAACCTCTTCCTGCAGGTCTTCGACGATGGGCGGTTGACCGACGGCCGGGGCGTAACGGTGGACTTCACCAACACCATCATCATCGCCACCTCCAACGCCGGCACCAAATACATCCAGGACCAATTAATGGCGGGGCGGGGAGTGGAGGATTTTAAGAAGGAATTCCTCGAGCACATCCGAAGTATTTTCCCGCCGGAACTCTTGAACCGGTTCGATGGGGTGATGATTTTCAAACCGCTCTCCCAGGAGAACCTGGGCAAGATTGTCAAGTTGAAGATCAAGGGATTGGAGAAAGACTTGGCCGCCAAGAGCATCAAGCTTGTGGCGACCCCCGAGTTTACGGCTAAAATTGCCGAAATGGGTTATGCTCCGGAGTGGGGAGCCCGGCCCCTGACCCGGGTGATGCAGGATATGGTGGAGTCCCGGTTGGCGACCAAACTTCTGACCGGTGAAATCAAAGAAGGGCAGACCGTCACCCTCGATCTCGATTTCTTGAGCAAATAAAAATGGACGGCCGAAGAAACGACCTAGCATTTTTAGAGAAATAAAAATGAATGACCTTAAAAAACGCTTAGTACAGATCAAAGAAACAATTGATTTTGAGGAGAAGAGGAGAGTTCTGCGGGACCTGGAAGCCCAGTCTACCCACCCCGGCCTCTGGAAAGACAATCTCAAGGCCCAAGAGGTAATGCGGGAGATTGCCGACCTAAAGCGGGAGATTGCCGAGGTGGAAGAAACGGAATTAGCGATCGAGGTGGGTGAGTCCCAGATGGCGGAAGAACTCCTGGGAAAGCTGGAGCTAAGAACCTATCTGTCCGCGCCCTACGACAAGAGCGATGCGATTCTCGCTCTCCACTCGGGGCAGGGAGGAACGGAAGCCCAGGATTGGGTGGCGATGCTGGCGAGAATGTACCAGCGGCTCGCCGAGCGGCGGGGCTGGAAGACGGTTGTTTTGGAGCAGAGCCCGGGGGAGGAAGCCGGATTCAAGTCGGTGACTTTTGAGATCAAGGGGAACCTCGCCTTCGGTTACCTAAAAGGAGAGGCGGGCGTCCACCGGCTGGTGCGCCAATCGCCTTTCAACGCCCAGAATCTGCGCCAGACCTCCTTCGCCCTGGTGGAGGTCATTCCGCTCTTGGAAGAGATCCCGGAGATCGAGATCCGGGATGACGACCTGGAAGTAGGAACTTTCCGCTCTTCCGGAAAGGGAGGTCAGAATGTCCAGAAGGTGGAGACTGCGGTCCGGATTCGCCACAAGCCAACTGGTATCGTGGTCACCTGCCAGGTCGAGCGGCACCAGGCCAAAAACAAGGAAATCGCGCTCAAACTGCTCAAGGCAAAACTGTTTGCGCGGGTGGAGGAAGAGCGCCGCCAGAAAGAAGCCCAGCTTCGCGGCGAGTATCTCACTCCCGGCTGGGGAAACCAGATCCGTTCCTATGTTCTCCATCCCTACAAGCAGGTAAAGGATCTCCGCACCGGTTTTGAATCCAAGGATCCGGATTCTGTTTTGGACGGAGAACTCGATTCTTTCATCGAGGCCGAACTTAAGCAGGAGATTATTTAAAGGTGTTATTATTTTTTTGATGGCCGACGTCCCGCCCAAAATTTCGCCATTTATCTCCCGTTTCAAGACCGCCTTCACCACCGCGGAGAGCCGTCTTTCCGCCATGCCGCGCCGCCGGATTATCCTCTTGGTGTTGGCGCTGGCGTTGGGTTTCGCTCTCCTCGGAGTAGTTTTTGGAATCGTTCTGAGCCCCTACACCCCCACCGCCACTCCTCTTCTGGATTCCGGGACCACCAATGGCGACAATCAGTTGTCTTCCTACACGGGAGTTGTGAGAGTATTGAGCGAGCCGAAGGAGGGCGCCGATTATTACTTGGAACTGGAAGAGGGCAAGCGGATCCTGTTAAAGAGCACGAGCACCGACGTCGGTTTCTTTAAAGATTCTTCGGTCACGGTGGAAGGGGTGGTCGTTTCCAGTTCGGATGGAAAAGAGCAGATTTTGTTTGTCAATCTTGTTCGACTTAAATGATAAATTTTCAAGAAGTCAGCAAACACTACCCCGATGGGACGGCGGCGCTTGAGAAAGTTTCTTTCGAAGTTTCTCCCGGAGAATTTCTTTTCATTGTCGGCCCTTCCGGGGCGGGGAAGACCACCCTGGTTCGGCTTCTAACTCGGGAGGAAATTCCGACCGAGGGAGAACTAGAGGTGAGCGGCCGGAGCGTGGCGAATCTGTTCGGCCAGGAACTTCTCCAACACCGGCGAGAGTTGGGAGTGGTCCATCAGGATTACAAACTTCTTCCGGAGAAAACCGCGTTTGAAAACGTCGCGTTGGCGCTGGAAGTCCTGGGCCGGCCCGATTCGGAGATCAAAGAGGTAGTGCCGCACGTCCTGTCTCTGGTGGGATTGGGGGATCGAATGCACCACTTTCCCTACCAGCTTTCCGGAGGAGAGCGGCAGCGGCTGGCGTTTGCGCGGGCCCTCGCTCCCGAACCCAAGATCCTGATTGCGGACGAGCCCACCGGCAACATCGATCCCGACAGCGCTTGGTCGGCGATCAAGCTGTTGGAGAAGATCAACGAGATGGGCACGACCGTTCTGGTGGCGACCCACGCCGCCGACATCGTGAACCGGCTTGGCCGGCGCGTGATCGGTTTGGATAAGGGGAAAGTCGTCAAGGATCAAAAGAAAGGAAAATATGCTTCGTAGAATATTGCGCAACGCCATTTTAGGAATTACCCGCCACGGTGGTCTTTCGTTAACCACGGTCTTGGTGATTACGCTCACTTTTGGGGCGACTTCCGCCTTAGCTCTTTTTGCTTTCGGGGCGGGAAAGATTCTGGATTACTACGAGTCCCGGGCGCTGGTGACAGCCTTTTTCAAAGACGACGCCACCGAGGACCAGATTTTTTCGATTCGGAATGAACTTCTCCAACGGTCGGGGGTAAAAGAGGTGGTCTACACCTCCAAGGACGAAGCTTTTGCGCTTTATTCGGAGCAGTTTAAGGACAAGCCCGAGCTCCTGGAAGGAATTCCGACCAATGTCCTGCCGGCTAGTTTAGATGTCCGCACTGATAGTTTGGAAGATCTTCCCGGCATCGCCGAATTTTTCAAAGGAAATGATCTGGTGGAGGAGGTGGCCTTCTATCAGGATGTGGTGGAACGTTTTAAGAATTTGGTGAACGTTACCCGGATGGCCCTGCTCGCGTTGGTTGTGCTTTTTGCGGGAATCTCGGTGGTCGTGGTCCTGACGACGGTGGGGTTGATCATCCACTCGATGGAAGAGGAGATCGAGATTATGGCGCTCCTCGGCGCCACCAAAAACTATGTTCGCCTGCCGTTCATTATCCAGGGGGCGATCTACGGTTTCCTGGCGGCGGTGATATCGGGGGGGATCATCACCCTGGCGATTCCGGCGGTTTTCCCTTACATCCGCGGCTTCTTCGCTAACGTCCCCCTGACCGACCCTTCGGTCCTGTTCCAACTGGGATTGGTCGGATTGGAAGCGCTGGCGGGGATCTTCATTGGCTCTTTTGGGAGCTGGCTCGCTGTCAATCGCTACCTCAAGGTTTGACCTGCTAAAATAGGGGTAGAATGCTGCCCAAGCCTTTGACTACGTTAAAGGGTTATCTTAAGAAGATTTTCGTTTTACTCTCCGTTTTTTTCCTGATCCCCTTGCTTCTGGTTTCAGCTCCTACCGAGATTACAAAAGCAGATAGTACAACTGATCTTCTTAAGCAAATTGACGCCTACAAAAAGAAACTATCTAGCTTGCGTAACCAGAAGAACACTCTCGCAAACCAGATCATCTACCTTGACGACCAAATTTATCTCACCCAATTGGAGATTAGAGCTAAAGAGGAAGAGATAAAACTACTTTCTGCCGATATCGGCGATCTCTCCACGCGGTTGGAGAGAATTGGCAATTTCTTGGACTACCAGGAAGAGATCTTTGCTAATCGGGCCCGTCTCGCCTACGCCTCCGACCAGCTCTCCTCCTTCGACATTGTTTTGGGAGCAGAGAATTTGGATGATGCCTTGCGCCGGATCAAATATCTCCACGTCTTGGAGGACCAGGACGTTCAAGCGCTCGGCGAGATGCGCGATACCCGCACCTCTTTCAATGACCAAAAGAAAACTCTGGTTAACAAGAAATCTGATGAGGAGAAACTTAGGAAAGAGCTGAACCAGAAAGAAGACTCTCTGGCCCAACAGAAAATTTCCAAACAAAATCTACTGGTTGTTACTAGGAACGATGAGCAGACCTACCAGCGCTTGCTCAAGGAGGCCCAGTCCCAGCTGGAAGCCATTCGGCGGGCGGTAAATTTAAGAGGAGGATCCACGCCGCTCTACAACCAAACACGCTGCAACTCCTGGGGTTGTTACTACAACCAGCGTGATGCTCGGTGGTTCTACACAGCAATGGGTTATTCAAGATTGGCAACGGGAGAGTACGGCTGTTTGGTGACATCAATGGCGATGGTTGCCAGCCATTACGGTAAGAATATTAATCCCGGAGATATATCTTCGACTCCCTCGGCTTTCTTTTCTAATACCGCTTGGTTAAACTACAGCTTTACGGTTAGGGGCGTGTATATGTCTCGAACGGAAAGATATTCCGGACTGAACCGGACGGTTATCGACAGGGAGCTGGCGGCCGGTCGGCCGGTCGTAGTAGCCGTGATGAATTTTGGGCACTACGTCGTTATCAAAGGGAAATCCGGCAGCCAGTACATTATGAACGATCCTTGGTACGCGGGCGCGCACGACATTCCTCTGAATAGGTATTACAGCAATTCCTCGGTGAGTGGAACGTACGTCGTTCGGGTAAATTAAATTACCTCCGACTATAAAAGTGGGGTAGAATAGGGACAGTATGCTGCCCAAGCCTTTAACGATGTTCAAATTCCTGTTGCGGATCGCTCTCTTTTCCATTCTTTTCTTTTACTTCCTAACTTTTAGGAGTATTCCAACCAACGCCGGATGTACGGATTATTTTTCTTGTACCAAGGAGATTGAGCGGGTTAAAAAAGAAATCTCCCGTCTGGACGGTCTGGAGAATACCCTCGCTAACCAGATCGCCTACTTGGATAACCAGATTTACTTGACCGAATTGGAGATTCAAGCCAAGGAGGAGGAGATTAAAGTGTTGTCTGGGGATATCGGCGATCTCTCCACGCGGTTGGAGAGAATTGGCAATTTCTTGGACTACCAGGAGGAAATCTTTGCTAATCGGGCTCGACTGGCCTACGCCTCCGACCAGCTCTCTTCTTTCGACATTGTTTTGGGAGCGGGGAATCTGGACGACGCCCTCCGCCGGATCAAATACCTCCGAGTTTTAGAGGACCAGGACGTCCAGGCTCTCAGTGATATGCGCGATACCCGCACCTCTTTCAATGACCAAAAGAAAACTCTGGAGAACGAGAAGGCGGATGTGGAGCAGCTTAAGAAGGAGGTAGAGGAGCAGAAAGCCGGTTTGATTTCCCAGCAGAATTCCAAGAGACAGTTTTTGGCGGAAACGCGGGGCGAGGAGGCGAGTTATCGGAATCTCCTTAAGCACCTCGAGGAGGAACAGGCGGCGATCCTCGCGGCTTTGCGCAGCAAGGGATATCGGCTGGGGCCGGTCAAGAAGGGAGACCCGATCGCGATCCAGGGATCAACCGGCTGTTCTACCGGACCCCACATCCACTACTCGGTTTACTGGGATTCCAATCCTTCGAAAGAAGCGGTTGGGTCCCTTTCTGCACTCAGTCCGTGCGGTTATGTGAGGGTGTCAGGAGGAAAGTGCAGTTCCGGGAGCTATTTTTCTTCCGGTGGGTACGTCTACAGCAGTTCTTTCCGAGCCCCCGGCGCGGAGGGAAGCTATTTGACCCAATCCTACTGGGCTTACCACCGCGCTTTGGATCTCGTTTCAAGAGACGGAACGGTTTATGCTTCGGCCAATGGGGTGGCGAGCATCGTGAACGACGGCCCAAGTTACGGCGCAATTTGTCGGAGTCGGGGGATTCCCTACAACGGTCTCGGGTATGGTATTAGGGTCGATCACGGAAATATTGTTACGAGCTACTGGCATATTAAAAAACCACCGGGATTTTGATATTAGAACCCGCCTTAGGCGGGCGTCCTATTGACATAGTTTTTCCTTTCGGTTACCATCTTACTTGCCTGCGTCGACTTATCGTCTTGTCTTGGAGGTTGGGCTAGGGGCGCTTTCGCTGAGCCGGGTCTTTGAGGTGAGCTTTTCCGCAGGTTGCTTGTCCTAAGCAATGAGCGTTTGTCCTGCAGCTTGTGGCGCTCCCAAGTTGCAGGGTTCGCTCCTCTCTACCAGGGAGAAATCAGCTTCACGGTTGATTTCTCCTTCTTTTTTTGTGCAACCGAGTGAAGCGAAGACAGCACATACTTTACTTTTCTTTCAAATAACTTATAATCAAAGTTACTGCCTTGCCGCCGGCCTAGATTGCTGTCGGCACGTGAGCTGCGCCCCGTCGCTTACGGCGCTGGGGAGTTCTTGGGGGGCACCCAAGACAAGAGCTACTCGGCCGCCGGAACCTTCGGGATACCGCGCTCGGGCAGAAAACCTTCGCCTAAAAACGCTGCCGTCTGGTAAAAGTCCGAGGCCTGCTAGGTGCCCCCAGGCTGAGGACGGAATCATTGCTCGTGAAGACCTACCCCTTCACGAGCTTTTTTTTGTGCTCCAAACCGAGAAACAACTGTTTTCCTATTTTGCCTTTGGTTACAACCACATCTGGAACATTATCCCAACGACTTGACATCATTTCTGGTATAGTATACTATTCCTGTTAGTATGCCAAGAGTTTCGCCGCGCCCGCTCAAAAAGGAAATCGAAAAAGAAATCACCGCCAACCTGGATTGGACTTTCTCCCAGTTAAAGTCGGAGCCGGTAGCGAAAGATTTCCTCGAAGACTTCCTGACCGATGAAGAGCGGCTGATGCTCGCTAAAAGATTGGCGGTGGTTTACCTTCTCAAAGAAGGGTTCAGCTACGGCAAAATCTCCGAAGCGCTCAAGATTACTCCGGTCACCATCGGCAAGATTCGCTTGATCCTGCGCCTGGTTAAACCCCGGACCCTGGATGTTCTGAACAGGATGGGGAATCGTTTTTCCTTGAAATCGGTTGGAAAAGATTTTCTCGAGGCGCTTAAGGATCTGGGAATCTTCCGCAAGCAGGGCTCCCGCCGAGTGTTCCCGAAGTCCCATTAACTCATATTCTGAATTAAATTGCGTTTAATCTCTTTCAGTGGTCACAGACCTGTCGTCTATAATAGTATACTATGTTAATCGAACCCACTTCTATTTTTTGTATTTTTAAACTAGGGTATTGACAAATGAGAAGCCTGCCTTTAAAGTATGGGGCAATTATGGTTCGGCGCGGATTTGTTCCGGTCGTCGCCATCATTGCCCTCGCCTTTATAGCCGTTTTATCCGGCACCACTCTTGTCTCTTGGAAAACTTCTTATCTCGATTACTATCTCCCGCAGATTGTTAAAGATTTCTTCGGCAAAACGGAAACCGATACCAATGGTGCGCCGACGAATTATGATACACAGGAGCCCGGCGAAGAGGATTCCGAAATCACTGCCGAAGATCCGACTAAGGATTGGAAGACTTACACCAACACCGAACTCGGCTTTTCGTTTAAGTACCCGACTTACTTGGGTAAGAAGCAGGCTGAAGCTGACATTGAGGTGGTTCTGCTTGAGTCTGGTGACGGTAAATCGTATATGAATTTTTACAAGGATGTCGCGTTTGGTGGCGAGTCCGGTTTGGAAAAATCGGATGATGGAGAAAGAAAAATCTACCGCACGTCAGACGATTTCGAAGTTGCTGTGACAATAGTCGACACAGGAAAAGAAATTATCGCTGACGGAAGTTTTTACCTGCAGATTCCAGGCCTCACTTTTACTTATTCGTTTGATAACACATCGAAGCCAGACGGGCTAGATACTCTGTCGTTAATCCTGTCCACGTTCAAGTCTCTTTAACCCCTGCCAAGGGTACTCCTGCCTTTACGTGGGATGAAAACAAAGAAAAAGTTTATTGACGCAGTTTCTATATCATTGGTTATCCTGCAGTTATTCCATTCCGCCGCATTTGCGGGTTTTCTTTACCTCCCTTTTGATAAAGCATATTCACCAACAAATTACGTTTACGACTCTTACAGTTTGAGCAGGGATTGGCCCACTTATAAGAGTAGGGATGGAAATCCTCACACAGGTACCGATTATCGCGGCGATGGGTATGGCACCTCTGTTTATGCTGCTTACGACGGGACGGTTGTGGCGATGCGCGAAACCGAGAATGATGGTTGTGACATAACTTATGCGCAACAGCTCAGATACGGAAATTATGTAAAGATTGATCACCAAGTTGGATCAGTAAAATATCGAACTGAATATTGGCATCTTAAACAAAATGGCGTTGTTACAAGTGTTGGTAAAAAGATTAAAACCGGTGATTTGATAGCGTACGTGAGTAATTCCGGGCGGACCGCTGGTTCTAATTGTGCAATTCGACCTGATCTCCCATACGGGGCTTTCTATCACCTTCACTTCGAGTTCAAAAAGTGGGATGGAAAGAAGTGGATGGTTCTTAATCCATACGGTCCCACTTGGTTCTGGGCAACGAACCCGCCTACACCGGCGACTCAAGCCGGCCCGACCCCCTGTACCTACTCAATCGGTCAGGACTCATCTCGAAAATCACTCTTCGAACAAGCTTACAGCCGCAATGGCGGTCGAAACAAATTGGGTTGTCCGAGCGCCCCGACTTACTGGTGGAAGGCGGGAAGCAACTGGGTTGTAAGGCAAGATTTCTCTGGAGCGGTTATTATCCAACATGAAGGTGTAGATGACACTTCTGCCTACGTCGTTCAAAGTACAATTTGGAACTATTACAAGGTACATTCAAGTTTAGGCGCTCCAGTTTCTGATCAGTTCAAAAACTCTTATGACAGTCAGCAATCCAACTTTAAAAATGGATTTATTTTTGTGAATTCAGCCGGATCAGCAGTGCCGGTAGTTTATGGTGATTGGTACTGGGTGACTGAAGGGGAAGACACAACTTTAAATGCCAGCTTCCAAGATGCGGAGGGTGGAGGAGTGCAGTTGATTTTAGATGGTTTGGGAGGAACCGGGGGATGGGTGAGTGGGGCAGTAGTAGCTAAGGAGATTAACGGCATTCCCGTCACCCCACAGACGGTTTTGGTTTGGGACCAGTACGATAAAGCCCATTCCCTTCATTTTATTTTGACAATCTTAGACAAGCGCGGCGAAACCCATTCTCTGACTTACTCCGCTAATGCTCCGAATGTTTGGGGAACCCAAGGCTATGTCGATATGGGTAGTTTAGTTGGAGGGTACAACATATGGAAAATTTTTGCTCGTAATATCTTTGTTGATTATCGAGCGGAGTGGGGGACAGACCCTGTTTCCATCAGTCGCTTAAGACTATCGCATTATCTTCATGATAGCTGGGTAGGGGATCGCGGTGGGACGGTAAAGAACATTGCTTTTGATGACGAGGCACCAGTAACCGAGATTGAGATTGTGCCGGACTTCCCCGATGGTGGGGAGGGATGGTATTTGAGTCCCCCGCTTGTGGAGTTAATCGCAACCGACGACGCCTCGGGGGTGGATAGGATTGAATACAATCTCGGTTCTGGATGGCAGACTTTCACCGACCCATTTTTGGTTAATCTGGAGGGGGAAACCATCTTGCAATATCGTGCTGTCGACCGAGCGGGCCACGTTGAAGCAACAAAGACGCAAATATTTAAGGTAGATACCTATGCTCCGCAAACCTCTCTTTCCAGTTTTGGACCGTACTATGAGAATGAGGAGGGGAAAGCTTATGTCTCGGATCAAACTCTGTTCGAACTTTTTGCTACAGATGAAACCTCGGGAGTTGCCGAAACCGAATATGTGTACTACGGTGTAAATCAAGATAGTGGCGTGCAAACCTACACAGGACCGTTTAGTTTGGAAGGCGACGAGGGACGAAACACCGTTTTGTATCAGTCCGTCGATAATTCCGGAAACGTAGAAGAAGTGAAATCCCAGGAATTTTATCTTGATTCCACCACGCCAGTGTCTTCTGATGATTCGGATGGCGTATGGCACAACGAGGATGTGACGGTTACAATCACCTCTCAGGATCCGGTCGCGACCGGCGAAGCTCCGGGATCGGGCGTGCAGAATATTAATTACGGAGGAACGCAAGAAGGAGATGTTTTAGGCGATCAGGCGCAGGTTATTTTTACCGACGAAGGAACTCACGAACTTACCTATTACGCCACTGATAACGTCGAAAACACTGAAGAATTAAAACAAGCTAACCCAATCAAGATCGACAAAACCCCTCCCGAAATTTCAGGAGCGTCAACGGACGAGCCCAACGAAAACGGTTGGTACAACGAGGATGTAACCGTCAACTTTGAGGCCGCTGATCAAGAACACCTTTCGGGTGTAAAATCCGTGATGCCGGATGTGATTATTTCAACCGAGGGGGCAAATCAGAGCGTGGTCGGAGTTGCCGAAGATAACGCTGGAAATATCGCCGAAACAACGGTTGAAGAAATCAATATCGACAAAACCAAGCCGGAATCAGCGTTGTATCCAATTGATTCGTACTACAATGAGATTCCGATCGAGCTTAGCTATGAGTATGATGACAACCTCTCCGGCGTTGATCGGGTCCGGCTTTACAAAAGCCATCAGGGCGGGGACTGGCAATATCACAGTGGATCTTCGCGGGAACCGGATCGGCCTTTCGTCGTAGGAACCTTGGACGAGGGGAGTTGGAGATTTTCTTCTTGTGCCGTGGATCTGGCGGGAAATGAGGAGTGTAATATTTCCAATGTCGGAGATATTAATGGGGCGCAAGCCGCGATCATTTACGATATTAATACGCCGAATTCAGAGATTACTTCAGTTCGGGAAGGTGGGTATTACAACATTTGGCCAGGGATTTTTGGAACGGTCAACGATATTAATCTGGCTAATCCATCAATCGAAACCTCTGGGGTTGCGCAGGTGGAAGTCATGGTGAGTGTTGGTGGTGGGGAGGGAGAATGGATCGGGGTAGAAGGAACAGATGAGTGGGCACTAGTGGATTTCTACCCGGAAGATGGTTTCTACACCACTTATTCCCGTGGTGCCGACCGTGCAGGCAATCGTTATAGTATATTAATATACTATAACAAAGTTTCTTTCGTTTATGACACAGTTAACCCGTTAACTTCATCGTTAATCTCAGGAACAAACGGATTAAATGGATGGCATGTTTCACCGGTGGGTTTGGTGCTATCGGCTGCCGACGCCACCGCGGGAGTCTCACAGACGTTTTACACGATCGGGGAGACCGATCCGCAAGAATACGTTGAACCACTCGAATTCGTTGACGGTACCTACGCCGTGGAATTTTGGAGTGTCGACAAAGCCGGAAACGAAGAGGAGCAGCATCTCCTGTCACTTGAAGTTGATACCATTGTCCCGATTGTCCCGGTCGCCTCAGTTGCGGGAGGAGGTTTCTTTACAGGTGATCAAGCAATTGTGACTCTTTCCGGAGAGGAAGGATCTCAAATTCACTACTCTCTTGATGGTGGCGAGCCAACTCTCTATACCGAACCTCTGAAAATTAAGGAAAGTTCCACCCTTTCTGTCTTCGCGGTTGACTATGCTGGAAATCAAAGCGCTGAAATTTCTTGGGATTTTGTTTTTGAACCAAAGCCGGTTGCGTTTCCCCAAGTTTTGGGTGCTGCGGCCGATCAATTTAAACCAACGACATTAGCAGAACTGCTATCAGTGTCAGAAGATGGGGCCGTGCAAGGTGTGGAAATTGCAGCCGAAGACGGTGGAGGCCAAGGAAGATCTGCCAGACCGATGGCGCTTCCAGCCTATCTCGTGATTGGAATTTGCTCCTTAGCTTACATAGGTATTCGGCTTTTAAGACTAACGTGGAGAAAATAAAAAATGGCTGTTATAGTATATTAATATGCTATAAGAGGTTGATTTTATTCGCCTTCATTTCGTTGCTCATCCTGTTTAGTTCTTCAACTATCTTTTCTCAGACAGGTTCTACGGTGGTGATTAATGAGATTGTGTACGATCCGGACCAGATTGACACTTGCGACGATTCGAATGGGGAGTGGGTGGAGATTAAGAACACCGATTCATCTACTCCGCTAACGATGACTAACTGGTCGGTTAAGGACGCTACTACCACATTGCGGTCATTTTCAGGTGAGGTTTCAGCCAACGGTTACGCCATTTTAGTTTCAAATAAATCCTGCTTTCTTCAGAACCACCCCGGAGTTTCGGAATTTCTGATTATTGATCTTAATACCAAAATCGGTAGCGGTTTGAACAATTCTAATGGGACTAGCGGTTTCGCGGATCAAATTTTTATTTTTGATGAAGCAGGCACGCAAGTGGCGATGGTGGAATACAGTGACGAAGCTGTTGAGGGTAAATCTTTGGCTTTATTCGGAGGCAGTTGGGAAGAAGCCAATCCAACCCCTGGGGCGGAAAATGTTTTTGACCCGGGGGAACCAGGCCCCTCGCCCCAGCCGGGACCGGAATCAGCAGTTACTTTCTCCGCCCCGTCAAGCGTAGTCGGGGGTCAGGAGTTCATCGTCACGGTGAGCTTCTCCAATTTTGAACCAGGAACCTACGCCCTCAAAGTTCTGATTGGCAAGGGCGATAATTTTATTTACGGCAACACTAAAGGTAGCTCAGATTGGTTGACGCAAAACGGGAAATGGGCGGAGATGCCGAGCGTCTCGATCGTCCACTCCGGTTCGGTCAGCAAATCTATCAGAGCCAAGGTGGACGACGACGCTTCTTCCGGGAATTACGCGATTACCGTGAGCGTGGCGGAAAAGAACGGCGATGATTACGAACCTCTCTGGTCGACCGGTGAACTAGAAACCATAGCTTTAAAGGTTACGGCCGCACCGGTGGGTTCACACGCTTCTCAAGTCGTGCAAACCGGAAATGCAGACGGAGCCGAGAACCAAGAAAGCCCGGCTTTAACGCAAAATCCAGAATCATTTGTCCAAGGGGAGGTTTTAGGAGAAGAATCCGCTCAAAAAGAAGAATTCCAGCTGAATTTCTATGTTATCGTTGGAATTTTCGGATTAATCGTAGGGAGCGGGGGATTGGTTTTGGGGTTTCGCTACCGAAGGAACAACTCGGTGGCGGCGAGGTAGACGACGTAGCCTAGGATCAGCACGAGCGATTCGATCCGGGTGATCCGGTAGCCGGTGCGGACGAAAAAGGTCAGCACCAGCAGGGTCAGCACCAGCATTACTGCGCTGACGGTTAGGATGGTCGGGTTTTCCACCGTGAACGGCTGGATGATCGCCGTAATCCCCAGAACCAGGGTGGAGTTGGCGACGGTGCTCCCCAAAATATTCCCCATCACGAACCCGCTCTGGCGGCGAATGGCCGCGGAGATGGAGGTGGTTAATTCCGGGAGCGAAGTGCTCAAGGCGACCGCAAAAATTCCGAAAAGGATCATCGGTATGCCGAGGAGGAGGGCGAGCTTTTCGCTGGCCGAGACCATCACCTGGGCGCTGGCGACGAGAACCGCCAGCCCTGCCCCGAACAGAGCCAGTTCCCTCCAGAGCGGCCTCTCGGTCCGGTGGTCGGTGGTAACTTTGTGGTACTCCCGGCTCTGGAAGATCAGGTTGTACATATAGAGGAAGAAGAACGCCAGCAGGACGATACCCTCCGTTCGGGAAAGCCGCTGGTCGAGAAGCATCACCAGGGGAGCGACCCCGATCAGGTCGGTAAAAATCATTTCCCGATTTCGGACCTGGATCTGGACCCGGATCCCGCCGGCGATCAGCGCCGCCAGTCCCAGAATGAGAGACATATTGGCGATGTTGGAGCCGATGACGTTCCCTAGGGATAGGTTGGGGTCGTTTTCCAGCGCGGCGAGGATGCCGACGATCAACTCCGGGATCGAGGTGGCGACGGCCATAATTACGAATCCGACCAGGTACTCCGAAACCCTTAGTTTTACGGCGATGGCAGTGAGTTTGTCGATCAAAAAAACAGAAGAGCGGGCCAGAACGAGGGCGGCGGCGATCAAAACCAGGAGGTAGGTCAGCATCAAGCAATCTTATCTGTTATTTTTATCCTAATGCAATTAAAGAAGCTGGCTTTTCTCTGGCTGCCGGTTCTGATTTGGGCGGGCCTGATCTTTTATCTCTCCTCAATTCCGAATCTGGCGGTGGGGGAGGGGACAGTGGATTTTCTGACCCGCAAGCCGGCCCACATTATTGAATACGCGCTTCTTTTTGGATTGATTTGGCGGGCTCTGCAGGGAAGTCTGGTTGCGACGGTGAGAACTCTCTATTTTTCGGCGGCGGTTTTCACCTTTCTCTACGCCGTCACCGACGAAATTCACCAGATGTTGACTCCTTCGAGAGCGGGAAAGATCGAGGATTTAGGGTTCGATGTTTTAGGAATTTTTTTGGGGGCGGTGATCCTGCTCCACCGGCACCGTAAATTGTTAAAATAACCTTGGGGTTTCTCCTTGCTCTCCTAGTGATTATCCCGTCTCAGCGGGACAGGATGTTGCTTCCCAACGTCCTATAGGATAGAATGATACTTAGGATGATTAGAAAGGTTGGCCACAATTTAGTCAAGTTTTGCGTCAAAAACGCCTGTTTCATTCTGCCTTACCCTGAACCACGGGCGCGGGCTCGGTTTTTGAAGAATTCCGCCCTATTTTTCTACGTTCTCATCCTTCTTTTCTTCCAAATTAATCTTTATCGCGTTTCTCCGAGAATTCTCGGTTTTGCGACAAATATCACGACCACCGAGCTCTACCAGTTGGTTAACCAGGAGCGAGCGAGCCTTGGTCTGCCGGCGCTGAAGCGAAACTCGAAGCTGGAGCAGGCGGCTCTGAAGAAAGCTCAAGATATGTTTGCGAAGAACTACTGGGCCCACTACGCTCCGGACGGTTCCACCACTCCCTGGCAATTCATCCTGGCGGCCGGGTACACCTACAAGTACGCCGGAGAGAACCTGGCGAAGGACTTTGATACCTCGGCCTCGGTGATGTCGGCTTGGATGGCTTCGGCCGGGCACCGGGCGAATATCGTGAACACCAATTACAAAGATATCGGGATGATGGCGGTGAGCGGTACTCTGTCTGGGGAGGAGACCACGCTGGTGGTGCAGATGTTGGGTTCAACTCTGGGAGCGACGACCGCCTCCGCCCCAACCGGTGGAACAACCAGTAAGCCCACGGGCGGGACGGCGGGGGCGAAAGCCCCGACGCTGAAACCGTTGGCGGTGGTGGGGCCGACCGAAGCTGGTGGTGAACCCTCCGCGTCTTGGGAATCGCAAGCGAAATTGACTCCTCTGGAGCAGATCGTCCGAACTTTCAACCCGACCGCCTCACCTAAGACGATTCCGCTGGGATTTGGTATTGTGCTCTTGGGTCTCTTTGCTGTGGACGAAGCTTATATGCTTAAGGATGGTCTCAGTCATCAAGAGCTCAAAAGAACTGCGGAGAACGTGGCACATATGGTAATTTTGGGGTTGTTGATGGCGGTGGTTTGGTTGGCGAGAACTGGAGGAATTATCTAAAAATGAAAAATTGGGGATGGGCGGCGCATTTCATGGCTTTGGCGATTATCTTTATCTCTTCCCTGTGGGCTTTTTTGCGCGTTGGGGATTCGCCGATTCTTCAGCTCTATGTCGTGATCGCCGCAGTAGTCGCCTATGATGCTTGGGGATTGATCTACCATTACCTTCGCCGCCGGCTCACCCTGGAATTGGTGCTGGAGTACCTTCTGGTGGGAGCGTTGGTGATTCTCCTCTTTTTCTGGACTCTCTTCTCTTGAAGATTTCGCTTCGGCCAATGCTTTTTCGGAAACAGCGTCCCTGCCTGTTGGACAGGTCGCTTCTCCCTCGTTGCCCTGCGGGATGTTCCTCAAAAGCATTGTCCTGTGCTACTCTTTTCTCCTTAGCGTTTAACTAAGTAATGGCCAAAAAGGTCGTGGTTTTGGGCGGCGGGACGGGAACCTTTGCCGTTTTGTCCGGCCTTAAAAAATATCCCCTAGACATCACCGCCATCGTGACAATGGCGGACTCCGGAGGATCCGCCCGCAAAGAGCGGGACGAATTCGGCATGCTGCCCGTTTCCGACGTCCGCAAGGCGTTGTTGGCGCTCTCGCCGGAAGACGGCGACGGCGGTTTTTTGCGGGATCTCTTTAACTATCGTTTCTCCGAAGGAGTGGGGGTGGAGGGAACCACCTTCGGGAATCTTTTTCTTGTGGCGCTCTCCAATGTTCTGGGATCACAGGAGAAAGCGATCGAAGAAGCCGCCCGGATTCTCCAGATCAAAGGGCGGGTCCTGCCGGTGGCAATGGAGGAAACCAATCTTGTGGCGGAGTACGACGAGGGAATAACGGTGGTGGGGGAGCACGGGATCGACGAACCGCGCCACGACGGCCGCCTGGCGATCCGGCGGGTTTATCTTCTGCCGCAGGTGCCGGCTAATCCTAAAGCAATCGCCGCCATCAAAGAAGCGGACGCGATCATCATCGGTCCCGGAGATCTCTACACTAGTCTCCTGCCGACCCTTTTGGTGGGAGGAGTTTCCGAAGCGGTGCGTGACTCTAAGTCTTCCAAATTTTTCATCCTCAATCTGATGAGCCGCTACGGACAGACCCACGGTTTCACCGCTTCCCGGCACGCTTCTGTTTTGGAGGAGCACCTCCAGTCTCCGCTGACGCACATTCTGGTGAACACCGCGGAACTTCCCCTTGAGATCCTTCAGTATTACGCGACCTCGGAAAAATCTTTCCCGATCGAGAACGACCTACCGGAAGACCGGTACGAGCTGGTGACGGGAGATTTTCTCTCCGGCCGAACCTTTCGGCCCGATCCCAGCGATAAGCTCAAGCGGAGTCTTCTGCGGCATGACCCGGAAAAACTGGCGAAGGCTTTGGTGGAGATACTAGAGAATTGAAATGGACGCTTTTCCGAAGGAAAAGCTAGCACCTAAGCTTATAGCTAACGGTGTTAGCTATAAACATTAACGTGTGTGGCGTAATTGCATTCGTTTCGACAACTGAAAAACAAAACCCGGCCCAGTTTCTGGTGGACGCCCTCAAGCGGTTGGAGTACCGGGGCTACGACTCCTGGGGAGTGGCTTACGGCGGGGGACCTGATTTGGTCAAAAAATCCGGTCGGATCTCCGGAATTAACTTTCCCGATAGTGAGGTCGAACCGGCTTTTGCCGGTCTGGGGCACACCCGTTGGGCGACCCACGGCGGCGTCACCGATGCCAATGCCCATCCCCATCTGGACTGTACCGGCAAGATTGCCGTGGTTCATAACGGAATAGTTGAGAATTGGGAAGAGCTGAAAGAGGGATTGATAGGACGCGGCCACACCTTCCGCTCCGAAACCGACACCGAGGTGGTTTCTCACTTGATCGAAGAGGAAATCGGTGACGAACTGCCCACAATTAGCAAATTTGGGGAGGCGGTTCGAGGCGTTTTTAATCAGCTTGAGGGGTTGAATGCGATTGTTGTCTATTACCCACAACTAAGAGCCATTGTAGGATTTAGAAATGGGTCACCAATGATCGCCGGGGTGGGGGAGGGGGAGAGTTTCCTGGCTTCCGACATCCCTGCTTTCCTTCCCTACACCGACCGAGTCGTTTTTCTGAACGATGGGGAGGGAGCGGTCCTGGCGGAGGGAGAAGTGCGAGTGATCACCGCCGCCACCGGAAAAGAGGTTCCTCTGAAGATCGAAAAAATCGATTGGACGGCCGAGGACGCGGAACTCGGCGAATTTCCCCATTATCTGATTAAAGAGATCCACGAACAGCCCCAGGTGCTTTCCCGGTTGGCGGAGTACCCCGAAAAGGAGCTGAAAGAAGTGACAAGGCTGATCAAAGCATCGTTTGGGACCTATTTCACCGCTTGCGGAACGGCGGCCCACTCCGGGATCGCGGCGACCTATCTCTTCGCTGATCTGGCAAAGCGGCACGTCAATTTTGCCGTGGGGAGCGAATTCTACTTTTTGGAGAGCTTTCTCACCCCGAAATCTCTGCTGATCTGCGCTTCCCAGTCCGGAGAAACGATGGACACGATGGAAGCGGCGCGAGCAGCAAAAAGGCACCGTTCCAAAATAGTTGCCCTGACGAATGTCCGTGGCTCCTCGCTCACACGCCTGGCCGACAAGACTCTGCTCTTGAACTGCGGTCCCGAAAAGGCGGTCTTGGCAACGAAGTCTTACACCGCCAAGCTCGCCCTTTTTCTAATGCTGGCGGCGGGGATCGGCGGCAAGCTGGATGAAGGAAAACGGATGGTGGCGAAAGCGGCCCGGGGGGTTAAGGAGATTTTGGACGGGGAGAATGGGGCGAAAATCCGGGCGTTAGCAAAGCAGCTGAAGGATGTGGACCATCTCTACGCGATCGGCCGGGGAGTAAACTATCCGACGGCCTTGGAAGCGGCGTTGAAGATCAAGGAAGTCAGCTACATCCACGCCGAGGGTTTCGCCGGCGGAGAGCTCAAGCACGGGGTGATCGCCCTGGTGGAAGAGGGGACGCCCTGCCTGGTGTTTGTCGCCAACGACCGGACGCGGGAATCGGTACTCTCCAATGCCAAGGAGATCAAGAGCCGGGGGGCGTTCATTATCGGAGTGGCGCCGAAGGATAACGAGGTTTTTGATGTCTGGATCAAGGTGCCGGATGTGGGACTGGCTTCGCCGATCGTGAACGTGGTTCCCGCCCAGCTTTTGGCCTACTATCTTGCTGTTGAACGAGATCTGGACCCTGATAAGCCTCGCAACTTAGCCAAATCAGTCACTGTCAAATAAAAAAAGGCCCTCTGCTTGAGTAAGCAAAGGGCCTGTACTACGAACTAACTCCCGTTTCCGAGGCTGTCCAGGAACTTCGGGATCAGCTCGTCGTTCCGGTGCGTCTCTTCCTTGACCCCGTCGTTGAAGAAGGCGGACTCGGTCATCAGGATTCTTCCTTCGCAGGAGAGGATCCGGAGATAACCGACGCCGACGTCCAGGGTCTTGAGCTTGCCGTGTTCGAACTCGGTCTTCCAGACGATCGATCCCACTTGCTGGGAGACGCGCTGACCGAAGTCCGAATCCCACTGGTCCACGCTGATGGCAACGTGGAAGTTCGCCAGAACCACCACCGGCGTCACGGCCATGTCCAGCGTGTGCTGGGCGCGCAGCGAAGAGGTCATCGCGCGGGCCATGAAGGGGTGCAGCAGGGTGATCCCCAGGCCCGAGGGAAGCGTGTGGACTTCCCCGTAGCGGACCTTGGCCTCGACCATCCCGAGGAGATCAGGGACTTGCCATCCCCGTTCCTTGAGGATCTGAGCGACCCCCAAGGTGAGGTAGGAGACCAGGCTCGGGCCGAAGAAGCTCAGAGGAACAACGCCGCGCTTGAGAACCCAGGCGTCGTGATTCCCCTCCCGGTAGAGGAAGGTGATCAGGGAGCTCTCCACCAGGCTCTTCAGCTTGCGGGCGGAGGGCTTCTTCTTGAAGGTCTCGGCGGCCTTGGTGAGGCGAGCCTTGAAGACCCTCAGCATCACCCGGCCGATCAGCTTGGCCGCCAGGTTTTCCTGGTCGGTGTAGTTCCATCCCCGCATGCTCTCGCCGCGCTTGTCCAGGTCGTGCTCCAACCCCTCGATCAGGTCGCCGGCGCCGACCAGGACGTTGGCACCGCGCTGGAGGATGAACTGCGGAACGTTCTTCAAGAAGAACTCGTATTCGCTGTAGATCGATCCGGCGTGCAGGCAGCCGAAGTTCAGCAGAACGTCCTCTCGGCAGGTCTTCGCGGAAACAAGCGGGTACTTCAGCTTGTTCTGGATCCAGGCGCTGTCGAAGTCGTAGAAATCCGAGTCACTGTCCAGCCGGATCGCCGGGCGGTACTCGCTCTCGTTGAGAGTGCGGATCGCGTTCGCGATCTCGCGGCGGGAAACGCGCAGAACGTCCTCGAACATCCCGATCGTCATCGCGCCTCGGTTCTTCAGTTCGGCGACGATGCTCTTCTGGAGGGGAGTGCCCTCTGGATCCGGGACCCACCTCCGTTCCTGCGCGGTGTAGTCCTTGAAGTTGTAGGTCCGCACCAGGAATCCGGTGGGTTGAAACTCCAGCACCCGGATCCCGACTTGGTTCTCGGCGGTGTGGACCTGCTTCAACCGGTGCAGGGCCGGCACCGAGACGTAGGAGCGCTTTCGTTCTCCCCGGGGCCGCAGCAGGCTGGAAGCCGTGCAGCCGATGAGCCAGAGGTCGGGGAGGGGTTGAGAAGTTTGCTTCTCTTCGTCCTCAATAAGCCGGTCCACCGCGGTGGAGAAGTACTTGCTGCGCCAGCTCGCCTTTTCCGGCACCAGAACCCCGATGACCTTGTTCAGGTTCTTCAAGGAGATCCGGGCGGAGCCTTCTCCCATGTAGCGGATGTCTCTCCGACCGTACCCGCGGAGGCGCTGGGCGATTTCCTGACCGATCCAGCCATCGTAGTTCGGCGCCGGGGAGGTCACGATGTAGAGGCGGACGAAGTGGCCGCTGCGGTTGCGCAGCTTGGGAAGCACCCGCGCTACCTGCTTGGCGATATCATCCAGCAGCCATTCCCGGGCGGCATCCAGATCTTCGATCTTCCTCTTCTTTTTGTCTTCGCTCGGGAGATAAAACCTTCGCTTCCGGGCGATCTGCCGCAGGGCGAACGTGGTGAACTCCTTGCGCAGATGGGGAAACGAAACCAAACCGCCGGCCAGAACGATGAAGCGCAAACCTTCCTTCTTGGAAACCTGGCTGGCGAGCTCGATCAAGCCGTTTCGGAAACCGGGACTTCCATAATCCAGTCGGGAAATGGCGCCGATCGTCTCACTCGGTTGCGAGTTGAACATCTCTTTCCTCCTTGTGGTGTTTTGTTCGGTTGTAGCGGTGCTGTCACCGCCGGCGATTAGTTGCGATTTCGCCGAGCGATATCGTTCTTTCTTACCGACATTTTATCACCAAATAAAAAAAAGGGAACCCTATTGCTAGGATTCCCTGCTTCGTTTCTTTCTTAATCTTTCCAAGTGCCGGATCAGTTTTTTGGATGGCACCCAGTTCCTCGGAAAAGCTTGATTCTCCAAGGCGAAGATGATCTTGTCGGGCATCGCCACCGGCGGCTTTCGCTCTTCCATCCCGGTGATCAGGTTCTGGTAGCCGTGGTATTTCCCCGGCCGCAGCAGGTGCTGGACCAGTATGGTGAGAGTTTCCATCGGGGTCAGATTGCCAAATAACCGATGCCAGCACCAGTGGAGGTCAGAAGGGATGTCGGTCAGGATGTTGGCGGGCTGATCTTCTCCGCCGCGCGAGAGCGGGACGATGTGATGCTCTTGCGGAAACGGTTCTCTCTTTTCAGTCGGCCAAGGCGGTTTGTACTTAGGCATCCTCGTCCTCGAGAGAGGATGGTCGGCGATGATGCGGCGACGGCGAAAGAATGGCCGTCCGGCTTTCCTGCGAGTTGGTTCGATAGAAGACAATTGTTTCTTCCGGAACCCCTTCTTCGTTGTTTTCCTTTTCCACCCGGGCCTCGAGATGATCTCGGGGTTTGATCATTCGGCCGTTGATGAGCTTAGCGAGTTCGGTTACCACTTTCTTCTCAATCACGCGCACCACCGGCCGAGCGCCGGACTGCCGATCGCCCAGGGATTCCCGCAGAAGATAATCCAACACCGGCGGGGAGAAAGTGAGAACGAAGGCCGGGGCCTTCCTCTTCTTGATCACCTTCCTTTTGACCCGCTTCTGTACCTTGGCGAGCTCTTTCTGGAGGATCCGCTCGTAATCGCGGTGCGTCAGGAAGTGAAAGACGACCAGCCGGTCCAGCCGATTGAGGAACTCCGGAGCCAGCTCCCGTTCCGCCTTCGCCTTAACGGTGGCATAGATCCGTTTGTTGATCTGGGCAATCTCTTCGTCGGTCATCTTGGAGAAATCCTTGCGGGAGGATTGCTCGGCGGTGGAGAACCCCAACTTGCCGGAGAACTCCTTCATGATCTCTACCGCGCCCAGATTGCCGGTGAGAATGATGATCGATTGAGTGAAATCAACCTCTTCGCCGTGGTTGTTTCGGATCTTTCCCTTGTCCAGGATCTTGAGGAGAATGTTGGCAAAGGAGCTATTGCCGTTCCAACCGGAGGAGAGAAGGGCTTTCTCGGCCTCGTCGAAGAGAACGACGCGCGGCGCCTTTCCCCCCGCAAAAAGCGGCGGTTGGTTGTGTCCCACATAGGAGGGCGGTGATCCTAACAGCACGGTGACGGCGTGGTCGAGTGAACCGCCCATCGCGCCGCAATCGATCGTCCAGATGCTAGGCAATGCCACTCTCTCGATTGGCGGATTGGATTTGGAGTGAACGGGACAGCATTTCGGTACTTCTCCCGCCCGCTGTTCTTCATCGCTGTATTCCACGAGGCATTCGTGGTAGCGGGAGCAGCGCCAGACGATCTTCTTGGTGAAACAGTTCGCGAGCGCTTCCGCCGCCAGAGTCTTGCCGGTCCCGGTCGGGCCGAAGAAGGCCAGAACCGCGATCGGGTGTTCGGGATTGTTCAACCCGGCAAAGGCGCGTTCCAAGGCGCGGGTGATTTCTCGAATGGCCCGATCCTGACCGATCAGCCGTTCCTTAAGACCGCGTTCAATGTCCCGCGTCGGCGAAGGGCTTTCATTGGGTGCGACGAGTTTGTCAGTCATCGCTTTCCTCCTCGCGAGAATCGGGATCGACGTCTTCCTCGCTGAGACCGCCGGCCTCATCGTCGCCGATCTCTTCTTCTGGATCCGTTCTGAGAGAGGTTCCAAAATCGGGAAATGTGAGATCCGGAACCTGATGGTCATCCCCTTCATCTTTGGGAGGAAATTCCATCAATACTAGAAAGAGCGCACCGTCTTCACCCTTCCCAATTCCCCAGTTGTATTCGGCGACCGGATCGGAGAGTTGGAGGAAATCATAGAAGGAGTAAAGATATTTCGCGAGATGGTCAACTACTTCCATCTCCATTGTCTCCCAGCGTTTGCTGAGGCGAAGCATCATCACTTGACGGGGTTCCATCTCTCCTCCTTACCGATGGGTTTTGGGGTGCTCTTACTTTTTCTTGATGAAAAAAGAATAACACGCTCGGAAAGGGGGGTAAACCTAGGATATACTGGGCGGTGATGCATATTGCGATTGATGCCCAGCCGCTTCTGGAGCAGAGTGCCGGAGTAACCTATTATTCCAAAGGTCTGATTGAAGCCGTCCTGAAGCAGGACCAAAAAAATCACTATGATCTCCTGCTCTGGCGGCTGTTCCCCAAAAAACCGCTGGCCATGTTTGGGGGAGGATGGAATTTTTCTTACCGCTACCAGCGCTTTTTTCCTTACAAGGTTTTCTATAAATTGCATAAGTTGGGAATCGATATCCCGTTGGAGTTATTCTTCGGCCGGCACGACCTGTATTTTTTTTCCAACTTTGTGATCTACCCCCATTTCAAAGGGAAGAGTGTGATATTGATCCATGACCTGACTTTCGAGAAGGTTCCCCAGTACGTCGCTCGGAGAAACGTCGAGTTTCTGCGGAAGTTCGTCCCGCCCTCGGTCGCCCGGGCGGACCACGTCGTTGTCAACTGCGAATTCACCAAGAACGAGTTGATTGAGTCCTATCGCGTTCCGGCCGAAAAAGTGACCGTTGTTTACCCGGGAGTCGATCCGAACGCTTTTTATCCCCGGAGTGAAAAGGAAAAGGAGGAGATCAAAAAGAAATACGGCATCACCAAGCCGTTCCTTCTCTTTCTCGGCACGCTTGAGCCGCGAAAGAATGTTCCCGCCATTCTCAAGGCCTACGCCGGCCTTAAAGACAGGAAAAAATTTAACCTTGTTCTGGCGGGGAAGAAGGGTTGGCTCTCCGAAGAAATTTTCCGAACCGTGGCGGATTTGGGGCTGGAGGAGGACGTGGTTTTCACCGGCTATGTTCCGGAAGAGGATCGGCCCAAATTGATGTCCGCCGCGGAGGTTTTTGTTTTTCCTTCTTTCTTTGAGGGTTTTGGGATGCCGGTGGTGGAGGCGCAAGCCTGCGGAACGCCGGTGGTGACCTCCAATACAACCTCTCTGCCGGAGGCGGCAGGGGAGGGGGGAGTGCTGGTGGACCCCCGTGATGTGGGGGCGATCGGCGGAGCGATCACGAAGATTCTCTCTTCCCCCTCGCTTCGATCCGAGCTTGTTAGTAAGGGACTAAAAAACTCCCGCCGGTTTCGCTGGGAGGATTCGGGTAAAAAGCTGATTGAGATCTTCAATAGCTTGAATTGACGCCGGTCCCCCACCCCTTGGCTTATATATAGTATACTATGTTAGACAGTATGTTTGAAGTTAGATGGAATGTCAATCTTGATTCTCTCAATGTGGTATATTTTTCAACAGTGATCTTAAAGATTTTGGTTCTGACACTGGTTTTCGCGGCGCTGGCGCGGCCGGCACACGCCTATCTTGATCCCGGGACGGGGAGCTACTTTGTTCAGATCTTGATTGCCGGTTTAGCCGGTGGGGGTTATCTGATCGTGACTTTTTGGAGCAAAATCAAGGGCTTCTTTTCGTCCATCCTAAAGTCCGGGAAAAAGGAGAAAAAGGACGATGGACGGGTTGATTCTCATCGACCCTAGCATTTTGAAGAAACAAAATGTCAAAAGCCGCTAACGTCCCCAGCTCTTTTCGCGATCCCAGCGGATTCCTCTTCACCAAAGAAGGTGTTCTCTATCGCCAGGTCAATAAATCGTATCAACCGGATTTTGATCTTTTGATCGGTTCTGGTCTCTATCAGCGTTTGGTTAAGGAGGATCTGATGATCCCGTTCAAGAAGGTTTCTCTCGATCTGGCTCCAACCGGGGACGCCTACCAGGTCGTCCAGCCCCAGGCGGTCGACTTTATTTCCTATCCCTATGAGTGGTGCTTCAGCGAATTGAAAGATGCGGCGCTGCTAACCCTCAAAATTCAAAAAATGGCGTTGGAATACGGGATGAGTCTGAAGGATGCGAGCGCTTACAACATCCAATTCGTGAAAGGCCAGCCGGTTTTGATTGATCATCTCTCATTTGAAAAATTTGAGGAAAAGCCGTGGGTCGCTTACCGTCAATTCTGCCAGCACTTCCTGGCGCCGCTGGCGCTGGCCTCCTACAGCGATATCCGCCTGATCCAGCTGATGCGCATCTACATCGACGGCATTCCGCTGGACCTGGCGGCGAAGCTCCTCCCCAAAAAGGCGCTCATCCGGCCCCAGCTCCTGGCGCACCTCTACCTGCACGCCAAGAGCCAGCAGTTTTTTGCCGGCCGGCCACAATCCGGGGGGATGGAGCGGGCGATAAGGTTCCGAAAGAGCCAGCTTCTGGGGCTGGTCTCCGGTTTGGAGGGGGCGGTCCGGGGGTTGGAGTGGAAGCCCCGCGGCACCGAATGGGCCGACTACTACGAGAACACCAACTACTCGAGGGGGGCGTTCAGGAACAAGGCGGAGATCGTGGAGAGGTTCGTTAGGTCCGTCAAGCCCAGGATCGTCTGGGACCTGGGCGCCAACACTGGGGAGTTCAGCCGGGTGGCAATGAAAAGTTCAAAGTTAATAGTTTCTAGTGACATCGATCCGGCGGCGGTGGAGATCAACTACCGGGAAGTAAAATCAAAAGGTGAGAACAGGATCCTTCCGTTGGTTTTGGACCTGACCAACCCCAGCGGGGCGCTGGGTTGGGCAGGCCAGGAGAGGATGAGTTTCGCCGAGCGCGGTCCGGCCGACACGGTAATGGCGCTGGCGCTGGTTCACCATCTCGCCATCTCCAACAATCTCCCGTTCGCCAAGATCGCCGAATTTTTCGCCGGGATCTGCCGCGAGTTTTTGATTATCGAATTCGTTCCCAAGGAAGATTCCCAGGTCCAGCGATTGCTTGCCACACGCGAAGATATCTTCGACCACTACACCCAGGATGATTTTGAGAGAGAGTTTGGAAAATTGTTTACCGTGACGGTAAAAGAATCGGTTAAGGGATCTAAAAGAACAGTCTACCTTCTTAAGAAAAAGTGAAACTAAAATACGCGATTAAAAAACTTTTCAGTTTTCCGATTCATACATTTTTGCTTGCTGCGTTTCCAGTCATTTTTCTTTACGCCCACAACATCGAGGAAACCAGTATCGCGATGACATTTAAACCGCTTCTGGTTGTTTTGGTGGGTGTGGCGATCTTCCTATTTTTTGGGAAATTAATCTTTAAAAACTGGCTTAAATCCGGTTTGCTCCTTTCGCTGGGAGTTTTGATTTTCTTTTCGCACGGGCATCTCCACAATCTAATTGGGTCGCTGAAGTATCAGGTCTGGATGTTTGAGTTGGGTACTGATGATAGTCTCTTTGGAATTTGGGCGGTTTTGGCCATATCGGTGTTTTTTTTGCTGCTTCGTACCAAGATTGATCTCAAAAAGCTAACCGGTTTTTTGAACTTCGTCTCTTTAATTTTGGTCTTATATCTACTGGTTACATCGTTGTCTCACGAGATTGGGCGTTTATTTTCCTCCCCAGAGCCAAGCGAAACAACCAATATTCAGGCGACCGGTAAAGGGATTGGATACAAGCCCGATATCTACTACATTATCTTGGACCGTTACGATGCCAACCGGACTCTCCAGGAAAATTACGGTTTTGACAACAATCCTTTTACCGACTTTTTGGAGGAAAAAGGTTTTTATGTCGCTTACGATAGTTTCTCAAATTATCCTCGGACTTATCTTTCACTAGCCACCTCTCTTAATATGGTTTATCTTGAACCTCCTTTAGTTGGAGGTCCGGATCCGCTCATTGCCGATCAGGCCCTGGCAAAATTTTTAAAGAGCCAAGGTTACCTTTATTTACACATTGGTTCCTGGACAAGGGCGACTCGTACAAGCCCTCTTGCTGATATTAACTACGTTGATACGGAGTTGTACCTTGATTTAGATGAATTCACGCTGCGGCTTGTAGAAACCACCGCCTTTGCGCCAATCGCGCGGCGGCTTTCTTTCGGCCCCAACATCTCCGATTACCATACCTATCACCGGACTCGGGCAATCTATCAATTTAATCGGTTGGAGGAAATATCAAAAAATCAGCGGAGTCCCAAGTTTATTTTCATGCACGTTCTTTTGCCGCATGACCCCTACGTCTTTGGACCGAATTGCGAACCGGAGGATCCTGAGGGAAGCACGGTTGAACAGTATCTCTCCAACCTTTCCTGCACCAACAAGCTAACAAAAGAAGCGGTCGAAACGGTTCTTGCTAATTCTCTCCAGCCGCCGGTGATTGTTATTCAGGGAGATGAGGGCCAGTACGCTTTCAAATACCCCTACGTTAAGGGGACGGACTATTTCCAGATCAATCCCAAAACCCTCCAAGAGAGAGCGCGGATCCTAAACAGCTATTATCTTCCGGGGGTGGGATCCGATAAGATTCTCTATCCCTCCATCACGCCGGTTAATTCCTTTAGATTAATTCTAAACGTTTATTTTGGCGCGGAGCTGGAACTTTTTCAGGATCGCAGTTTCATTTTCCAAAACGATAAAAATAACCCGTGGTATTACGATTTGGATGGACCAGTCGAGTTTATTGATGTGACCGATAAAGTAAGATGATGGAATCAAAGATGAAGAGCATTGACAGAAAAATTCGCAAAATATTGGTGGTTTATCCTTTCTTCTTGGCGGCGTTTCCGGTTTTTGCGCTCTATTATCACAACGCTTCTGAAATTCTTCCCTGGGTTTTCGTCAAACCTCTAATTGCTTCCATGATTCTAACGGCGCTTATTTTTGGCTTAGCTAAACTGCTGCTTGAAGATTGGCAGAAGGCCGGTTTGTTAACGGCGTTTGCGATCTTGGTTATTTTTTCCCACGGCCATATCCATAGCGCGCTGGCCTACCGTTTTGAGAATCTTTTCGCCGAAGGCCAGCATCGGTTTTTTGGGCTGGTATCGTTGGGGATTGATGACATTCTGGTTGCGGTCTGGGCCGTTACCGGATTGGCGCTTTTGGTTTTTCTTTGGCGAACCAGACGCAGATTCCCCTCGATTACTAAGTTCCTGAATTTTTTTGCAATCTTCCTCTTTGCGGTTCCCACGGTTACTTCGGCTTTCTACAAGATCGCAAACATTAAGCCTCAGGCTTTGCAGGAGATCGATTCGAGAATCGGTCAAGAAATTCCCCTGAACGTGGAAGAGGGGGCAGTTAAGCCGGACATCTATTACATTATTTTGGATCGGTACGCCGGGGAAGCAGTGTTGAAGGATTTGTACGGTTTCGATAATAGCGAGTTTCTGAACTTCTTAACTAAGAAAGGATTTTACATCGCAGACAGAAGCACGATGAATTATCCCCGGACCCTCCCTTCTTTGGCCGCTTCGCTGAACATGGAGTACATCGACTTTTTGACCGCAATCGCCGGAGAGAACACCAGCGACCAGACCTTTGCCTATCCGTTGGTGGACAACCACAAGGTCGGCCAGCTGCTGAAATCCCAGGGGTACCGCTACCTACACATGGGTTCCTGGTTTGAACCAACCAAAGTGAGCACGCTGGCGGACCAAAATTTCATCATGGGGGATTTGTTCTTGGGGATTGATGGATTTTCAACGGAACTCTTGGAGACTACTTTGTTTGCCCCGATTATTCGCCGACTTTCCTCTCGAACCTCCTCGTTTGAGTTCGACACCCAACACCGAAATCGAATTCTTTACCAGTTTGAGAACTTGGAAAGAATTCCATCCCTCGATAGTCCCAAATTTGTCTTTGCCCATATCCTTCTTCCCCACGACCCCTACGTTTTTGGAAAAAATTGCGAGGAGCTGCCGAGCACGGCGAAGGCGAGCGTTCTGAGTTATCTCGACCACGTTTCCTGCGCCAACCAGAAGACGGAGAAACTGGTCGAAACGATCCTGGCTTCTTCGAAAATCCCTCCCATTATCGTCATTCAGGCCGATGAGGGCCCATACAATATGATTTACCCGATGCCGAAAGGCCGCTTTAACTTTAAGGATGCTTCGGACGATACGCTCAATGAGCGGTTCCCGATTCTCAATGCGCTCTATTTACCGGGGGTTGACACGAGCGATCTCTACCCCTCAATGACTCCGGTGAATACTTTCCGGTTCATTTTCAATAAGTATTTCGGTGCCAATTTGAACATTCTGCCTGACAAAAATTACGTTTACGAAGACGAAGATCATTTCTATAAGTTCATCGAAGTTACGGACCGATTGCGCTAGTGGTCCACAAGTTTATCGACGTAACTGAACGGATTCGTCGATAAAAGCCAGTAGTCGTAAGTCATAAGCCAGGAGTTCCAATCCAAAAGGACGCCCGCCTCTCTGGCGGACTAGTTTTGCTAACGCAAAAGAAAAGGCCCGAAACTTGAGGTTTCGAGCCTGAGTAGACGATCAAAGACTTCTGTGCCAAGCGCGGATATCATCTCTGATTTCCAGCCCGGCAGCGATGAGGCAATCCGCCATCATTCCGAAGAGTATTCCCACACCCATTCCTACATGGATCCAAGCGAAACCGGTTGTCACGTAGGCGATAATGCCGCCGGCTACGCCTCCGATCACTGCGGAAACGAGGAGCGAAAGTCCGGTGGCGTCCAGGGAACTGAGGCGGCGATCAACCATTCTTCGGTAGATCGACGCCGTTACGCCGACAATGGAGAAAAAGGCAGCGATCGCGACATAAGCCTCAAGCATGTTTGCCTCTCCTTCTGTTCTGGACGATCGACTGGATTCCCAGCCAGATGTTCAGGAGCGCGAACGCCCCGAACCCAATGATCCCGAAGGTCGAGGCGGCGCCAAAGCCGGGGTAGTTAGGATCAAATCCCCAGATCGCAAATCCGAATGCCACCCCAACGACGGCAAAGAAAAAGTGATCAAACGTCGAGCATTGATGATCCCCAACATCGACTAGCATCTTTCTTCTCCTTTCGCGCTCTGCGCGCAATTCTGACCGTTAGAGACCGACGGAGTCGCCGTACTCCCAGAAGTGTTCCGGATCCCTCTTCCAAATCCAGTACATCCAGCCCCATCCGACGATCGTAAGGACTCCAAGAACGATGGCAAGAACGAGTGAGAACGACATATCCTTCTCCCCTTTCTAGATTGTTGTTATTTTATCATCAAACTATAGGACTGTAAAGGAAGAAGAGCGGTCGCCTCAAGCAACTCTTTTTTGCTAGCGCAAAAGAAAACCCCCGCTGTTCGCCTTAGGCGAAAAGCGGGGAGATTGAACTTAGACAGTGCTTAGGTAACGCTCCCGTTCCCAAGGCGAAACGTAGAGCCGGAACTCGTCCCACTCCTGCCGCTTCATCCGCAGGAACGCAGCGGAGGCTTTGGATCCTATTGCTTCCTGAAGAACCGGGTCCTGCTCGAACTCATCGAGCGCTTCCGCGAGGGTCGCCGGGAGTGTGCCGATGCCCATCTTGGCGAGCTTGGCGTCGTCGAAGTGGTAGACATCCTCTTCGACCGGCTGGGGCGGAAGCAGCCTTCGTTCGATCCCGTCCAGACCGGCTGCGAGCATCGCCGCGCTGGCGAGGTAGGGGTTGCAGGACGGATCGGGGAAGCGCAGCTCCAACCGAGTGGAGGACTCCCGTCCCGGAGCGTACTGCGGGATACGGATCAGCGCCGAGCGGTTGATCCGCGCCCAGCAGATGTAGACCGGGGCCTCGTAGCCGGGAACCAACCGCTTGTAGCTGTTGACGGTTGGAGCCACGATGGCGGCGAGGGCGCGGGCGTGGACCATCTGGCCGGCGATGAAGTAGTGGGCGAGCAGGCTCAACCCGTACTTCTTGTCCTTCGGTCCGAAGAAGACGTTCTCACCGTTCTTGAAGAAGCTCTGGTGGGTGTGCATCCCGGAACCGTTGATGCCGGCGAGCGGTTTGGGCATAAAGGTCGCCCAGAGTTCCCGCTTCGCCGCCAGCGCCTTGACGACAGACTTGAGCGTGACGACGTTGTCGGCGGTGACGAGTGCGTTGTCGTAGCGGATGTCGATCTCATGCTGGCCGGGGGCGACCTCGTGATGGGACATTTCGACCTTCATCCCCATCGCCTCGAAGGCATCCATCAGATCCATCCGGACCTCATGGGCCGCATCTTGGGAGAAGTCGAAGTAGCTGCCGACGTCGTGGGTCACCGGTTCGAGGGTAGAGGCATCCTTGAAGAGGAAAAACTCCACTTCGCTTCCGGTGTTGTAGTTGAAACCCATCTTCTCCGCCCGCTTGAGCATCCGTTGAAGGATGCCGCGGGGATCCATCGGCAACGGCTTGCCGTTGGGCTGGTAGACGTCGCAGATGACCCGGGAAACCCGGCGTTCCTCCGGTTCCCACGGCAGGAGCCGATAGGTGTCCGGGTCCGGCCGGAGCAGCATGTCGCTCTCATGGATCCGGGCGAAGCCTTCGATCGAAGAACCGTCGAACCAGATCCCGCGCTCCAGCGCCTCACCCAACCGGTGAGAGGGGATGGTGGTGCTCTTGACGCTCCCGGCAAGGTCCGTGAACTGCAGGACCACGGCCCGCACCCTATCCTCCTTCACCTTGTGCAGAAGCTCTCTTCCTTTATCGTCCACAGAAACCTCCTTGTTTTTGTGTGCTATGCCATTATAAACGACAGGGGAAAATTTTCGTCACGTGTGATGCAGGATTAAGTTAGCGTTATTATTAGAGCAGTGGAAAATCTTAAGGAACTAATTCAGAAAAGAAAAGCAAAAGTGGCGGTGGTCGGTCTCGGGTATGTAGGAACGCCGGTGGCGGCACTTTTTGCGGATGCAGGTTTTGATGTTCTCGGGCTTGATATCCAAGAGGAAAAGATCAAGAAAATCAATCAAGGAATTAACCCGATTGAAGGAAAAGAGCCGGGACTAACGGAGCTGGTGGAAAAAGTCGTTAAAAGTGGAAAACTGCTCGCCTCCTCGGACTACACCAAACTGAAAGAAATCGATTTGGTCACGGTTTCGGTTGAAACCCCCGTCGACGACGAAACCAAGGTGCCGAAGTATGTCGCTTTGCGGTCAGCAATCGAAAGTATTGGGAAAAATATGAAGAGGGGAGCGGTGGTGATTGTGGAATCGACGATTGCCCCCCGCACGATGGCGGACATCGTTCGGCCGATTCTGGAGGAGAGTTCCGGAATGAAGTTGAACGAAGGATTTTTCTTGGCGAATTGTCCCGAACGGGTGATGCCGGGAAAGCTGCTCCACAACATTCGGGGCTGTGACCGGGTGATCGGCGCTTTTAGTGAGGAATCGGGCGAGGTGGTGCGGGAGTTTTATACTCACATAGTTCAGGCTCACCTAGATGTGACCGACCCTCTCACCGCTGAGATCGTCAAGACCGCTGAGAACACCTACCGGGATGTTCAGATCGCTTTTGCGAACGAATTGGCCCTGGTTTGCGAGGCGCTGGGGGCCAATTTTTGGAAGGTGCGGGAGTTGGTCAACAAGAGTCCCGAGCGCAACGTCCATTATGCCGGGGCGGGAGTTGGCGGACACTGCATCCCCAAAGACTCCTGGCTTCTGATCGCCCCCCTCAAAGGAAAGCTGGAAACCAAAATTATTCCGGACGCTCGGTACATCAACGATTCGATGCCTCTCCACGTCGCGGAGCTTCTCAGGAATGGGTTGACAGAATCCGGGAAGAAACTGGAAGGGTCGGAGATCGCCGTTTTGGGATACGCCTATCTCCCCAATAGCGATGACACCCGCAACTCCCCGTCGATCTCGCTGGTGACGGAGCTCCAGAAAATAGGCGCGAAAGTCAGAATTCACGATCCGTATGTTGAAGAATATCGGGGTGATTTGGGGAAGGTTGTGGCGGGGGCGGAGGCCGTGGTGGTGATGGTCGCGCACGAGGACTACCTCGAACTGGATTGGGAGAAGATTCGGAAGTCGATGAAAGGAAATCTCTTGGTGGACGGAAGAAACGTCTTGGACAAAGAGAAAGCGACTAGCTCCGGTTTCGTTTACAAAGCCGTCGGCGTGGGGGATTAAACATCTTCTATTTGTGCTTCCTTCACTGCGTTCGGTCGCAATAATTACTCGCTGACACTGCGTCATTAGTGATGTTCTCGCCACCCATCCGTTTATCTATTTGGTGAAAATTGATTCCAGAGGTATAATTCACATTGACCTTTATAGGTCGAACCTGAACAACCATTTCCCAAGAGGAGGGAAGAGATGACTAACAGAGTCGGCGTGATCGGCGCCTACGGGTTTATGGGCAAGAATCACGCCCGGAACCTGCGCGCCCTCGAAGAATCGGACGGCAACGTTCGATTGGTAGCGGTTTCGGACGTGAACCCCAAGGTGGACGAACTCGGTCACATCTATGGGATTCCGGCCTACGCCGATTATCATGAGATGCTCTCTGGAGCATCGCTGAACGCGGTGGTGGTGGCGGTCCCAACGGCCCAGCACTGTCAGGTCGTTTGCGACGCGCTGGAATCCGGTCTGCACGTGATGGTGGAAAAGCCGATTGCTTTCTCGGCGGATGAAGCCGACGTGATGTTCAAACTTGCCCAACAGCTAGAGCGGATTTTAATGGTGGGCCACATTGAATGGTTCAACCCGGTCGTCCGCCGCTTAGTGAAGATGATCCAAGACGGCGATCTCGGGCAGGTGCTGATGATTGAAACCAAGCGCCTGAATCCGTTTCCGACCGGAAGAGATCAAGCGGTCGGGATTGCGATTGATCTGGCGGTCCACGATATCTTCAACGTGCTCAAGATCCTTGATCTGATTGGCAAACCGTTTTACGGCAAGCCGCTGGCGGCCGGTGGCACCTCGCCTCTGACGTCAACCAAGTTCGAGGACCACATCACCATGCTTCTGCCGGCGAACGGCGTGGTCGCGGAGGTAACCGCCTCCTGGCTGCACCCGTTCAAGGTGCGGCAGACAACGGTGGTGGGAACCAAGGGAACCGCGGTGGCGGATCTGATGTCGCGGGAGATAGTTTTCTACCCGATCGGAGAGGGCTTCGACGCCCACGATCTGGCGGCCGCGATGTACAACCTGAACTTCGTCGAACGGCGGATTCCGGAAGTTCCGGAGCGAGCGGTGGAGCCGCTGCGGTTGGAACTGCAGGAGTTCATCGCCTCGGTCTCGGAAGGACGAAAGCCAGCGGTAACAGCCGAAGACGCTTGCGAGGTGTTGGAGATCGCTCTCCAAGCTTCGAAGCAGGTTCTGGGAGGTGAGAAATGAGTATCCACATCGATCCCACGGCGACGGTGGAGGAGGGTGCTTTCCTCGGGGAAGGTACACGGATCTACCACTACAGCCACGTCCGCAAGGGCGCACGGCTGGGGAAGAACTGCATCGTCGGCGGCCACGTCTACGTTGATAGCGACGTGGTGGTCGGCGACAACTGCAAGATCCAGTCCGGAGCTCGTCTCTATCACGGCTTGACCGTGGAGGACGGGGTTTTCATCGGGCCGGGGGCGCAGTTCGCCAACGACCTGAACCCGCGCGCGATCAATCCCGACGGCTCTATCAAAAGCGCCGATGATTGGGTGGTTTCACCCACCCTCGTCAAGTACGGTGCTTCGATCGGCATGGGCGCCAACATCTTGTGCGGCGTCACGATCGGCAAATGGGCGATGGTCGGAATGGGCGCCGTGGTCGTAAGGGACGTTCCGATGAAGGGCTTGGTGGTGGGGAACCCCGCCCAGCTGGTCGGTTACGTGAACGAACAAGGATTCAAGGCTCGACACGTTCCCAGGAGGAAACTATGAGCGACGCAAAGAAGATGGTCAACATGGTGAAGACCCAGATCGGCGACGAAGAGATCAACGCCGTCGTCGAAGTTTTGCGGAGCGGAATGCTCGCCCAGGGCCCCAAGGTGGCGGAGTTCGAGAAAGCTTTCGCCGAGTACATTGGCGTGAAGCACGCCATTGCGGTTTCCTCGGGCACAACCGCTCTGCACATCGCGCTGATGGCCTGCGGCATCCATGAGGGGGACGAGGTGATCACGACCCCGTTTTCCTTCATCGCCTCGGCCAACTGTGCGCTCTACGCCGGAGCTCTGCCGGTCTTCGCGGATATCAACCCGCAGACCTACAATCTCGACGTAACCAAGATCGCGGATGCGATCACGGGTAAGACTCGGGCGATCGTTCCGGTCCACCTCTACGGCTTGCCGGCCAACATGGAAGACATCGTCTGGCTGGCGAATCGGCATGGGATCGCAGTAATCGAGGATGCGGCCCAGGCCCACGGTGCTGAGATCAATGGCCGGAAGGCTGGTTCGTTCGGCGATGCGGCCTGCTTCTCGCTCTACGCCACCAAGAACATGATGACCGGTGAGGGCGGAATGATCACGACCAACCGCGACGATGTCGCCGACGCCGCT